>NZ_CP138991.1:1537112-1844534 GCF_044594925.1 Maribacter sp. R77961
TTTATTACCAGGATACCGAGTTAAAGGCCGGTATTATTATCATGGACTATGTTAAGAACGAAGTTTACGCCGGTCGTATGGTGGATTCCTTAGGTAATTACACGCAGCTACCCTATTTTAAACAAGGCTCTAATGTGGTTATCCCGGATTCCATTCGATTTAACTTTGACACCCAAAAAGCCCTGATTTGGAATTCTAGAACAGAGCAACAGGCAGATGCTGGCGCGTTGGGTGGCGACGCCATGAAAGTGTACGCCGAAATCACAAAAAAGGAGAACGATTCGGTTTATTTTTTAAGTGAAGGTAAATTAACAACAGCAACGGACACTATAAATCCAGATTACTACATCAGAATTCGTAAGGCTAAATTTGTACCAAAAAAGAAAGTGATTGCAGGTTTTAGTAATCTATATATTTCAGATGTACCTACGCCTATAGCCATGCCCTTTGCTTATTTTCCGCTATCCGTAGGTAGGTCTGCCGGTATTTTAATGCCAAACTTTGGAAATGATCCCAACACTGGTTACTTTCTACAGGATATGGGTTACTACGTGCCTTTGGGTGACTATGCGGACATTACCTTCTCAGGGGATTTCTATACCAATGGAAGCTGGGGAATACGTGCCGCATCTATTTACACCAAAAGATATAAATATCGTGGGAATATCAACTTTAGGTATGAGAATTTGATTCGAAGTCAAAAAGGGTTCAGTGATTTTAGCCAAACACTTAATTATAATATTCAAATTTCTCATTCTCAAGATACAAAAGCAAGTCCAAATTCTAGGTTTTCCGCTTCTGTAAATCTAGGGAGTAGTGAGTTTTTCAGAAACTCCCTTCAACAAAGAAATTTACCGAACACGCAGAACAACACACTATCATCTTCCATATCATATTCCAAGACTTTTCCAGCGTACCCCTCGGTAAACATGAGCTTAACGGCCACACATTCGCAATTAACATCACCAACCTCCACCGCTTCTAACACCGATAATATCACCATGACATTACCTACGTTACAAGCTAGTATGGAACGTATTTTCCCGTTTGCAAAAAGGGACGGTATTAAAAAAGGGCTTATTCAAAATATTAACTTTCAGTATGATTTAAATGCTCAAAACCGACTTACTACCAATGACGAAGATTTTTTGACTGGTCGTATGTTCGATAATGCCAGGGTTGGCGCAAGACATCGTATTCCAATAAGTACCAACTTTAAAGTAGCAAAATTTTTTAGTGTAAGTATGGGAGCAAGCTATGAAGATGTATGGACTTTAGAAACCTTTGACAGAAGCTTTGATGCTGAAACGAATACAGTTGTTACCGATACCATTAGTGGCTTTGACCGTTATAATCAATACAATTTCAGTGCAAGTATAGGTACTACGGTGTACGGCACTTTTAATTTCGGAGAAGACAAGAAGATACAAGCCATAAGGCACGTCATGCGCCCTTCCTTGAGCTATGGCTACGCGCCTTCATTTGACCAGTTTTATGACCAATATATTGATGGAAATGGAGACGTAGTAGAATTTAGTAGGTTTCAAGGAACATTGAACGGCGCTCCACGACTCGGAAAATCAAATAGTTTTAATTTCTCTTTAGCAAACACGCTTGAAGCAAAGGTACGAGATAAGGATTCTACTAAATTAGAACCGAAAAAGGTTCCGATACTTAGTAATTTTAATATCACTACCGGTTACAATCTAGAATCCGATTCTTTACGACTTAGCCCTTTAAGTATTAATGGAGGTACAAATATTCTTGATAATAAAATGTCCATTAACTTTTCTGCCAATCTAGACCCTTACGCCATAGATAATAACGGAAGACGCATAAATACCTTCAACGTTGATAATGGGGGAAGCCTTTTAAGGTTGACAAGGGCAAATGCCAACATCACCTACTCCATTAGCAGTGAAATGTTCGGTAAGAAAGATAAAGACAAGGAAGAAGAGGAAGAAGAAACGGACCCATTCGATTATGTAGCTCAAAGTGGTGGGCGCACTGACGACCTATTTGGACGCGCAGACAGTTTCTCTGACAATCCCGTTAGGAATTCAAAAAAGGATGATGATATTGAGAACCCAATTTTTGGAACTAAAATACCCTGGAATTTTAGGCTTGCATACTCTGCGAACTTCACCAATACAGCAAGACAAAATGAATTCAGTAGTCATTCCCTAATGTTCTCAGGGGACATAGAGCTTTCTCCTCGCTGGAAAGTTGGAGGCTCCTCCGGTTATGATTTTAAAAACCAAGGATTTACATTGACTCAGCTACGGTTTGAGCGAAACTTAGGTAGTTTTAATATGCGTTTTAACTGGACACCCTTTGGACAATTTAAGCGATGGTACTTCTTTATAGGAATAGATGCCTCTATACTAAGTGATTTAAAGTGGGAAAATCGAAGTCAACCCATCAGAAACTAATTATATACTTATGAAAAAAATAATAAACACCACAAAAGCACCTGCCCCTATAGGTCCTTATAACCAAGCAATTTTAAGTGGCAACACCCTTTATATTTCAGGTCAAATACCGCTAAATCCTGAAACAGGAAAGCTTGTAGAAGGAGACATAAAAAAAGAAACAAGGCAATCCATGGAGAACCTTAAAGTTATCTTGGAAGAAGCAGAAATGAATTTTGAAAACGTGGTTAAATCCTCAATTTTTTTGAGCGACATGAATCAGTTTACTCAGGTAAATGAAGTATATGCCACCTATTTTGAGGCTGAAACAGCTCCAGCTAGAGAAACAGTAGAAGTAGCCAATTTACCGAAGTTCGTAAACGTCGAAATTTCTATGATTGCCGTTAAGTAGTTCTTTGGTTTTTGTTTTAAAAAAAGCGAATTCCATATTTATCGCTCGTTGTAAAACAAACTTCTTTTTTAAATCTTCTAAAAACCCATGGTGCGCCGCTTCAAATAATTTGAAGATTTTACATGTTATCTCTATGAAATTCTACTAAACCTTCAATAGGACGTTGCCTAATAACACCTACTATAAGATCGTTACGTTTTAAAACGTTAATCAATTCTTCTTTCAGGTAATGGGCAATACTTCCCACAAAATTTATGGGAACTTTAGTAGCAAGCTCAAATTGCATCACATAATTATTGATAAATTGCTGAAAGCCTTTATCTATAACTCCTTTAGCATAAGGGTGATCTTTATTCTCGATTAAAAAACGGGCAAAAGTGGCTAAATACGTATTAGGATTAGGCTGCTTGTATAAATTTTCCTTAATAACATCGGCCTCTAAATCGTATTGTTTAGCAAATTTAATCCCTAAATCCTGAGGCATCTTATGAAAGTAATAGTCACGTATTAGCTTACGTCCAAAATAGTTTCCACTGCCATCATCCATTGGAATATACCCTAAGGAAGTTACTTTTTGGAATAATTGATGTCCATCATAATAACTACAATTAGACCCCGTTCCTAAAATACATACTATCCCCTGGTGACCAATTTTAACTGTTGCAAATATAGCGGCATAGGTATCTTCCTTTACTTCGGCTTTTGCATTTGGAAAGAAATCACTAAAGATGTCCCTAAGAAATTTTTTCATACGATCCGTTCCACAACCCGCACCATAAAAATAAAGATGAGATACGTTCTCTTTGTTTTTAGAAAGCTCGAAATTATTAGCCAAACGATCTTCGATTACTTCCCTAGTCAACACCTCTGGACTAAGCCCCAATGTTTGTGTTAAAAAAAGCTGTTCGCCTTTATCATCCAATGCTATCCAATCCGACTTTGTAGCTCCGCTATCCACAATTAAAATCATATCCTCGTCTATTTAAAAAAGAATCCTGAAAATAAGGAAAAAATGCCTCATTTTCAGGAAAACCTATATTAACATTAAGTGCACTACAGGGTATTTACATGTTGAATCAAATCAACCATTTTATTAGAGAAACCTGCTTCGTTATCATACCAAGAGATCAACTTAAAGAAACCAGAATTTAATTCGATACAAGCACCTGCATCAAAAATACTTGTTCTTGCGTCTCCAATGAAATCTTGAGATACCACTTTCTCTTCCGTATATCCTAACACTCCTTTTAATTCTCCTTCAGCAGCAGCCTTAAATGCCTTCTTAATCTCTTCCAAAGAAGTTTCTTTTTTAACTTTTACCGTTAAATCTACTACAGAAACATCTGCAGTTGGCACTCTAAATGCCATACCTGTAAGTTTTCCTTTTAATTCAGGAATTACTTTAGTTACCGCAACTGCTGCCCCTGTAGATGCCGGAATAATATTTAACATGGCACTCCTACCACCTCTCCAGTCTTTCTTAGAAGGACCATCAACAGTCATTTGTGTTGCCGTAGTTGCGTGTACCGTGGTCATTAAAGCCTCTTCAATACCAAAGTTATCGTTAACAACTTTAGCTAAAGGAGCTAAACAATTGGTAGTACAGGATGCATTAGAAACAATTAGGTCTGATGCCTTAACGTCTTTATGGTTTACACCAACAACAAACATAGGAGCGTCTTTAGAAGGTGCAGAAATAACTACTTTTTTAGCACCACCATCTATATGATATTGCGCTGTTTCAAGCGTGGTAAATATACCCGTACATTCTGCTACCGTTTCTGCACCAACAGCATCCCAATTAATATTCTTGGGATCTCTTTCTGCGGTAATTCTTACCGTTTTACCGTTTACTATTAAGTTACCATCTTTAACTTCAACGGTACCATCGAATTTTCCATGAACAGAATCGTACTTTAACAAATAAGCTAAATGTTCTACATCCAATAAATCGTTGATAGCCACTACATCTACATCGCCTCTTTTTACCGTTGTTCTAAAAACCAGTCTCCCGATTCTACCAAATCCGTTAATTCCTATTTTTAAGTTTGACATTTTCCTGTTTTTATAAATTAAAATTATGTTGTCATTATTTCTGACACCCTAATAAGTTCCTTATCTATTTTGGTGTGTCCTTTTATGGCTTTGTTAATTGGTGTTAATATGAGCTGATTATCTTGAACGCCGACCATTAAGCTTGTTTTACCCTCTAAAAGAGCCTCTACGGCCTTAACGCCCATTCTGCTAGCCAGCACCCTATCATAACAAGAAGGAGCACCTCCACGCTGCATATGACCTAACACAGAAACTCGCACATCATAAATCGGCAAATGTTCCTCAACGTATTCTTTAAGTTCAAAAACATTTTTACCAGATTTGTCGCCTTCCGCAACAATTACAATACTAGAAGATTTTCCGGACTGCTTGCTCCTCTTCAGTGATTCCAATAAACGATCTAATCCTAAATTCTCTTCCGGTATTAAGATTTCTTCTGCTCCTGCTCCTACGCCAGCATTTAAGGCAATATGACCAACATCCCTTCCCATTACTTCAACAAAGAATAATCGGTTATGAGAACTTGCGGTATCCCTTATCTTGTCTATCGCCTCAACAACTGTATTCAAAGCAGTATCAAAACCTAGGGTGAACGTGGTGCCAAAAATATCGTTATCAATGGTTCCGGGTATTCCTATGACCGGAAAGCCATATTCTTGATTGAATATCATTGCTCCGGTAAAGCTACCATCACCACCTATAACAACAAAAGCTTCTATACCCTCTTTGACCAACTGGTCGTACGCCTGTTTTCTACCTTCAGGAGTTCTAAAATCTTCGCAACGCGCTGATTTTAAAATGGTACCACCCTTATTAATAATGTTATTAACACTACGGGCGTCCATAGGCTTAAAATCTCCTTCTATCATACCCTGATAACCCCTATAAATTGCCACGCAATCTATCTTTAAATAGGCACAGGTTCTTACCACGGAGCGAATAGCCGCATTCATACCAGGAGAATCCCCACCAGAGGTCAACACTGCTATTTTCTTGATTTTTGTAGACATGAAAAAAATTAAGCCAACGAAATTACTAAAACTTATAGCAATAAAGAAATAGAATGGGCCTGCTTTTAAATCACCAACCAAAGAAAACGTTTTCGTTACCTTATTTTAACCCATAAATGAAGATTACTAACAATTTCATAACAAAAGACATCATTCTGTTACTTGAAATCTATTGAATGGATTTAGTCTTAGGCTTTGCATAAAAGTTAAGGAGACTATCTTTGCCCATGACCGTCGGAATTTGCAAACTATCTTGCGGGATTTCTGGCTTTTCAATCCTTTCCGGTTGCTCCTTTTTACGAAGTATTTTTCGAAAAAGCTCCTTAAAGCTATTGAAATCTACCTCATAGGAAAGTCCTGCTCCTTGCGTGGAACCTTGTTGATCTGGCAGGAACGTTTGTATTTCGCTTTGGCGGCTAAAAAATTTGGCGCTTAATGTCCCTTCTTCGTTCAACAACACTTGAATTTCAAAATCACCAGCAACTAATGTTTCACTAGAAGCGCCTACAGGAACCCCAACTTTTCCATTGAATAATACTCTGTCACTTATCTGGGTGGATACCGTAACCCCAATACGATCATCTGTTTCTATGGCTGCGTTTCTGTCTTGAAGTCCTTGTTCATAAGAGAGACCAAAGTTTAGTTTATCATCACCTCCTCCTAAAATGGAATTAAGTATACCGGAGGCACTTTGCACCAAATTACCTGTAATCGCCTGTTGATTAATTCCGCTTTGATCGTTTACAAAGGTGCCCTGCGCCAATAGAAAAATAGCATTTTTCTCCTCTACTGTTGGATCTTGAAGTCTATATTCCAATTCTGATTTAACAATAGAATTGGTGCCAGGGAAATCTATTCCAAATTCAATATTGGGGCTTTCCAATTCTTCTGTTAATTTGATAACGACATTTGTCGGAATTCTTCTGGTAAATCCTTGATCATCCAATAGGGGTGCAGGATTCGCATTTAAAGCGTATACCGCTTCCATGTTTAGGTTGGCCTCGAGTGGTTTTTGATCCCAATTTATGGTACCCCCAGGTTTTACCGTAAACTTTTTATCAATAATACCTCCAAATTTATAGTTGAACTCTCCCGTCACTACAACAAAATCACCATACATTTCAAACTTTCCGTTCGTATTGATCTGTATTAGGATAATCCCTTCTCCAGTACCTTTTAAGGAACTTCCCGTTTTGGTATCCGTAACTATTTCCACCTCGGCCTCAGGGGTAACATCTAGGTTAAATTCTAACTCTAACCCCTGATAATCCTTTAATTGTCGTTGCTCGGCAATTGTCTTTAAATCGTTCTTCTCAATAAAATTAATAAAAGAATAATCACCAACACTCGCCACATCGCTCAAAGGTATCTTTAAGGATGTTCCCCTTGCAGTTTCTCCATCTACATCTATGTTCAATGCGGTCGTTGGCCCATAAATACGACCTGTACCGTTCAAATAACCTGTGCCGTAGTATAAAACACCCTCTTCAAAATCTTTATCAAGAATAAGGAAACGATCATTATTCGTATCTACGTTAAGATTAAGCACCCAATTATCAAAATAACTATGGGAAATAGTACCATCTAGGGTCGCTTTTGTGTTCTTGGATACATCTTTTAACGCTATGTTTTCAAAATTAAAAGTCTGATTTTGCAGTCGTACCCGTGATCGCGGACCAAAACCGTAATCCACATTAAGATAAGGAATGGCAATACCGGCATCATCTAAGGTTAAAAGTCCGTTAAAATCAGGATTATCAACATCTCCTGTTATATTAACTCTACCGGACAAGGCGCCCCGAATCTTGTCTATTACCCCTTCTCCCAGCGGACTAAAAGGTTCTAAATTAAAATTATTGAAATTAGCTATCAAATTCGCTGTCGGCATTTTTTTCTTATTGTCCAGCTTGCCTACTACGGCAAACTTTTCAACCCCGTTATCCGAAAGTTGAGAGTTTACTTGAAACTCGGTTAAATCCCTATTACCCACAATACTGATGGCTAGGTCTCCTAAGTCCATATCATTGATGCCAAAGCCTTCGATATTTAGATTAGAAGATGGTAAATAAATACCGTCTTTTTGTAAAACATTTAGATTTCCGTTGACTTCCCCTTGCAATTTAAGACTGTCTATGACTGGGGTTATTTTGTTTAGGGAAACTATTTTAAACTGTAATTGCAAATCTTTATACGTAGAATCCGCCAATTGGCCTTTGAGTCGTATTTGTTCCCTTTGCTCATTATTCATTACTATTTCCTGAATCGTAATGCTATCCAAAGAGCGATTTAAAATAACCTTGTTTTTAGAATCACCGTCCTTATTCAAAACCCAGGTATTTCCTTTAAAACTGATATCCGAGGTCTTTAAGCCTATGACCGATTTATTCTCTTTATTGAAAGTATGGTAAAAATTAAGATTGTAGCTATCATCAAATTCACTTCCTCCCTTGAATTCTGACCTAAAGAACAATGTATCCTTAAGCGTGGTGTTGATAAGATTAAAATCCTTTAGATTATAATAAGGCGTATTTAAATCACTAACAGAAACATAGGTATTGAACAAAGGATTTTTATTATCGATCTTCACTTCAATATTATCAGCACTGTTTCCAAATGCCTCTATACTTGGGGACTCAAAATTGAGTTTAAAATCCCCTTCATCCGCCACTATTTTACCTTTTATAAAAGTGTTCGGATCAAACTTAACTTCCGGAAAAAAAACATCAACTATTTTATTGTAAATTTTAAAGTTGAAGGTTAAGTCCTGACCGTCTGATATCTGGAAAGGTCTATAGTTGGTGTAAATACTTCCTAAGGAATTTTGAACTAGTTTCCCGAGCTCCTTGACTTTAAAATCACCTTTCATATAACCAGTAATGATATCCGGAGAATTTATTTTAATAGTCCTTATGGAATCATTTTCAAAGGTAGAGGTTACGGCAAAATCATCAAAATAATAGGTGTCATTGGCGTTTTGATAATTGGTTTGACTAAAGTTTATATCCCCAACAATATTATCCAAAGAAGTGCCATTAATATCCATATCAACATTACCTTTAAATATGGAAACACTATCGTTTATAAAATTCAACTTTTTAAAATCAGCATAGGCAACAGCTGCTTTAAAATTGAAATTATTCCTTGTCTCACCAAAGTCCGCCAATCCCTTAAAATCAAACTTTATATTCTCATCGTTACTATTCAAAGAGCCATCGAACAACTGTTCTTTTAAGATACCGGAGACTTTCAAATCCTTATAATTGTATCGATTAAATTCAATGGAATATATCTGTCCGATAACTTCGGTGTTCAGTTTTTCTTTCACAAAACCTTTGCCCTCTACATTAAAATCCAGACTAGTTTTTCCTAGACTTTTACTGTCTACAAAATCACCTAGGTCAAAATCTATCAAAGAAACAAAACCCTTATAGGCAGCATTATCTATATTATTGAAATCTGTTATCACTATATCCGCATAGCTACTGCCAACAGCCGTATTAAGATTTACCTTTGCATTTATTGACGAGTCCGTTATCAGTGCATTTCCTCTTATCGTAAACTGTCCTAATTTGCTAAATGTGGAAGGCAAAGAATTACCGATTAAATTAGGTAACAAAGCATTAAGCTGATAGTAACTACTAGTTACATTCTTCATCTTAGCATCTAGCGTGAAGCCTTTCTGTTTATTGAATAAGTTCTTAAAATTAAAATCTCCCCGTATTCCCGTATTATCGGAAAATAAAAAAAGGTCGTCCGTATTTAAATCGTTGAGAACTCCGTTTATATTTGTCGTTAATGTGGCTATCTTCCCTTTACCAAATTCGTTGTAGATTAAATTAATCTCATCAAAAGCGACTACAGATTCCTGAAAATCCGCCTCCACGTTAACCTTATTTAGAAAATCTTTAAAATCTTCCCGGTTATAGTTAAATATTAAATTCCCATCAAGATTGGACAAAGGCGTTTTTATGTTCAAAGAATCAAAACGCATTTGTTGCTTGGTATACTTAAATTCTGTTTTTAAGTTCTCTACCTGAAGTCCCCTTTTACTGTAGAAAGACATCTTATCAATATCTGCGGAAACCTCAGGGCCAAGTATTTGAAAATTGTTTGCTTGTATGTTCAATTTCTTGAATAACAACACTTCGGCGTTCTCAAGATTATCATCGATATACTGGAATTTACTATGTTTTATAGCTACAAAAGAAGAAGAGAAGAAAAATGGCGGAGTTCCAGGAGCCCTAGGTTTACCATCGTCTAATTTATCTATAAATACTTCTAGATTGGTGTTACGATTACCGTAATAGTTTCTTAATTTAAAGTGCAGGTCATCTACGTTGATATCTCCAAACTCTAATTTTCCTTTGGCAAGATTACCAACGCTTAAAATTGATGTTTTAAGTTCATTAACGTAAAAAAGTGTATCCTTTTGATAATCCTCAATATACACACCCTTTAGTGCCGTATCCCACGTAATGAGGGATACCCTTAACTTCTCGATATTAATATTGGTGCCAAATTCTTTATTTATGGTAGTGGTAGCATAGTTTGCCAACTTGGTCTGCACCACTTCAAGGGAAAGCACAATAGTGCCTAAAACACATATCAATACCAGTACCAATAATGTCCGGATCAGTATTTTCCTTAGTTTTTTGATAGCGCTTTATGTTTTACCTTTATCATCCAATTTTTATTCCAAAAATGCCAGAAAGCAAAATTATTTATATTCTCGCCATTGAATCGTCTTGTGACGATACTTCGGCCGCAGTACTTCAGAACAATATTGTGCTCAGTAATGTGGTTGCCAATCAGAAGATACATGAGGAATATGGAGGCGTAGTTCCAGAGCTTGCATCGCGTGCACACCAACAAAATATAGTCCCCGTAGTAAATCAAGCGTTAGCTAAAGCAAATATCGATAAAAATCAGTTATCAGCCATAGCCTTTACCAGAGGTCCTGGTCTAATGGGTTCGCTTTTGGTGGGGACCTCTTTCGCGAAATCATTGGCATTGGGACTCAACATCCCCTTAATAGAAGTAAATCATATGCAGGCACATATTTTGGCTCATTTTATAAAAGAAGAGCCTATGTCCCCTCCAACTTTTCCATTTCTAGCATTAACCATTAGCGGAGGCCATACACAAATAGTGAAAGTGGCCGATTATTTTAAAATGGAAATCCTAGGACAAACCTTGGACGATGCTGTGGGAGAAGCATTTGATAAAAGTGCGAAGATATTAGGCCTGCCCTACCCCGGAGGTCCGCTAATAGATAAGTATGCAGCAAAGGGTAATCCCCTACGATTTGAATTTCCAAAACCAAAGGTAGACGGTGTAAATTTTAGTTTTAGCGGTTTAAAAACCAGTATTTTATATTTTATTCAAAGAAAGACCAAGGAAAACCCAAATTTCATCAAAGAAAACCTCGAGGACATTTGTGCTTCTATACAACACACTATAGTTGCCATATTAATGGGTAAACTAAAAAAAGCGGTCAAATTCACGGGAATTAAACAAGTAGCAATAGGAGGCGGTGTTTCCGCTAATTCCGGAATTAGAAAAGCTTTACAAGAAGCTGAATCCAATTTAGGATGGAAAACTTACAGTCCAAAATTTGAGTACTGCACGGATAATGCTGCTATGATAGGCATCGTTGGGTATCTCAAGTTTTTGAACAAAGACTTTTCAACGCAGGATGTTACTGCTAAAGCCAGATATATCATATAATTTTAAAAACGAATTATGCAATTGTTTTTTAATTCCGAATTAACAAAATCTACAACAAGTTTTGAGTTTGATGACTTGGAGAGTAAGCACATTATAAAAGTGCTGAGAAGAAAACGTGGCGATCAATTGCAAATTACAAATGGAAAGGGAGATTTCTTTGATGCAATTATAACTGATGACCACCTCAAAAAGTGCACTGTTTCCATAGTAAAAGTTTCGCATACTATCCCAAGAAGATATTGGTTACATATGGTCGTTGCGCCAACCAAAACCAATGAAAGGTTTGAATGGTTTTTAGAAAAGGCTACCGAAATTGGTGTAAATGAAATAACACCTATAATTTGCGATAGGTCCGAAAGGAAAATTGTTAAGATAGAACGTTTAAAAAAAGTGGTGCAAGCTGCCATGAAACAATCCTTTCAATCCTATTTACCAAAAGTTAACGAACCCGTTTTATTTAAAGAATTTTTAAAGCAGCCGAAGGAAGGCTTGCTTTTTGTGGCGCATTGCGAAGAAGATGTAGAAAAATATGAACTCAAAAGAAGGGTTGCCCCGGATAAACCGGTTACCATATTAATAGGACCTGAAGGAGATTTTAGTCCAGCCGAAATAAAACAGGCCGCTAATCATGGTTTTCTACCGGTTTCCATGGGTAGAAATAGATTACGTACCGAAACCGCAGGTATTGTGGCTTGTGCTACCGTAGCAATGATAAACAATGGTTAATTCATAACAGTCAATTTTGAAGCTCCCGTAATCTCAAGATTAGCATCTTGCACCAAAAGAAAGATTGAAACTTTATCCTTACTCGTCGCCAGAGCTGGAATAGATACAAATCCATCTCCCTTGCCAGTTGATAACGGAATTGATTTCTCCCCGACTACTATGTTAGAATTTTTTAGGCTTCTATTTCTATTTTCCCCTCTTTTTACGGTAGTAATACGCTCATTCAAAACAGTTACAATACGCAGTTTTTTCTCCTTCAAATCACCACTAATATCATAATTGAAAAGAAATTTATCATCCGTTCTTTTTCCTTGAAAATGTACAAGGTTTTTAAGTCCTAGCTTCTTATACGAATCTATTTTACTAATTATCTTAGCTCTGTGCGACCCTACCAGATGTTCCTTTCCATTTATGACCAGTTGAGGTGTGTAGTTACTTCTACTTCTGAACTTCACATTATAATTTCGTTGTTTTTGGGTATAATCACTAGAGCTAAAAGGATCTTCCCAACCAATGTAGTTCCAATAATCGACGTGGTACGAGAGCGCAAGCACGTTATCCGGATATAATTTTTGAACATCTTTTAAGAGTACATCTGCAGGTGGGCAACTAGAACATCCTTGAGAAGTAAATAGCTCAAGGACCACTAGACCATTGGCGGGCTCGGAAGTCATTACGTTATCATTTTGAATAACCGCATTGGAGATTTTATATTCCTTAAACGCCATTAACATTAACACTGCACTAAATAATACAGGAAGAATTAATTTTTTCATCACTAAAAATTTTAAAGCTTACATATTTTAAACCACTTGCCTAATTATCAACCCAACTTATGATTTGTTTCAAAGTGATTATATGTAAATTTGATAAAGGTTTATTCGTTTACATATGAAACAACTTACAGCCATTTTCTTTTTTTGGCTTTTATTTATGAATTCGGAGGGATACGCACAGGATATTGCAATTTTAAAATATCCCGGTGGCGGAGACTGGTATTCCAACCCTACCGCTTTACCCAATTTAATTAAGTTTTGTAATGCGAATATCGGAACACAAATAAATGAAAAACCAGGAACAGTAGAAGCTGATAACAGTTTGCTTTTCCAATATCCGCTCTTGCATATGACAGGGCACGGCAATGTCGTCTTCACCGATATAGAAATTGAAAACCTTAGACAGTATCTTTTAGGAGGTGGTTTTCTACATATAGATGACAACTACGGTATGAAGCCCTATGTAATTAAGGAAATTATTAGATTATTTCCGAATAAGTCCTTAGAGGAATTGGGCGCCGACCATCCCATATTTTCTCAAGAATTTAAATTCACGGAAGGGCTTCCTAAGATTCATGAGCATGATGGGAATAGGCCACAAGCTTTAGGTATTTTTCATGATAACCGACTTATTCTGTTGTTCACCGTTGAGTCGGATTTAGGTGATGGTTGGGAAGACCCGGCTGTCCATAACGATTCGGAAGAAACTAGAGCTAAAGCACTTAAAATGGGAGCTAATATTATCTCTTATGTTTTTAAAAGTTAAATCATGAAACCTAAAACTATTGCCAATGGCATATTAAGAGCAGTGGGTATTATCACTGGTATTTTACTGCTTTTATACTTCCTTTATATCATCCGCTCTGTACTAGCCTATTTGGCAATAGCTGCTGTAGTTGCGCTTATTGGAAGACCAATTGTTATTTTTTTAAGAAGAAAACTTAAGTTTCCTAACATTTTAGCCGTTATCCTTGCTATGTTAATTATGATAGGTGTCTTGGCAAGTATTGTAGCTTTATTTATACCGCTGATCTCCGAGCAAAGTAAAAATTTGTCGCTTTTAAACATAGACGAACTCCAATACAGCATCAATAAACTATACGGCCAAATAACCCAATATTTAGGCTTGTCTTCTGAGGTAGTGGAAGATGTTATTGAAGATGCAAAAATTGAAAAGAATATTCTAGAAGGTTTGGACCTTGGCTTTATACCGGATTTCTTAAATTCATTTTTAGATGTTCTTGGAACAGCAAGTATTGGTCTTTTTTCCGTTTTATTCATTTCTTTCTTCTTTCTTAAGGACAGTAAACTTTTTCAGAATGGTCTTTTAACATTTGTTCCTAAAACAAAAGAAGGTGGTACTATCAATTCAATTGATAAAATCAACAATTTACTTTCGCGATATTTTGTGGGATTACTGTTACAGATATTCATTTTGTTCATTATTTATACCATAGTCCTTTTAATAGTTGGTATTGAGAATGCTATTGTAATCGCTTTCCTGTGTGCCTTGTTCAATATTATCCCATACATAGGTCCTATTATAGGAGGCGTTATTATGATTATGCTAACCATGACCAGTAATCTTGGTTTCGATTTTAGCACTGTAATCCTTCCTAAGACGGGTTATGTGCTCATAGGGCTTGTCATTGGACAATTAGTAGATAACTTTTTCTCTCAGCCGCTAATTTTTTCTAATAGTGTCAAATCTCATCCATTAGAAATATTCTTAGTCATTATTATAGCTGGCTTGTTATTTGGTGTAGTTGGGATGATTGTTGCCGTTCCGGGATATACTGCTATCAAGGTAATTCTGAAGGAGTTTTTATCAGATAATAAAATAGTCAGGTCCATGACTCAGAATTTATAGCGCACTAGTGAATTTAAATTTACTCAAATCTGAAGTTCAGCAATACATTAAGGAGCATCTTACCAAAGATGTAACTAAAATAGTACTTAAAAAATCTCCCTTTCCGGGTTGTACATCACAGGAAATAGCTGCTCAAATAGAAGCAAAATCAGCAATCAAAAAAAAACTGCCAACTTGGTTCAATACGAAAGGAATCTATTTCGCCAACAAATTAAATCTATCCCAAACCTCTTCCGAGTCAACAGCAAATTACAAAGCTACTCTTGTTCAAGGTGAAACGCTATTGGATTTAACCGCAGGATTTGGTGTGGATAGTTTTGCTTTCAGTAAGAACATAAAGCAAATATGGCATTTAGAAAAGAATACGGCACTTTCTAAAATTGCAGAACATAATTTTAACATACTAAAGGTAACCAATATAAAAGTAATCCCAGAGAATGGCCTTGCTTTTCTAAGAACCAGTAATCTAGTTTTTGACTGTATTTATCTAGACCCATCTAGAAGAAACGAAGCTAAGAAGAAAGTTTTTTTTCTTTCTGATTGTGAACCAGATGTTACAGAACATCTAGAATTTCTTTTTACGAAATCCGATCATATTCTTATAAAGACAGGACCTTTATTAGACATTAAGGCAGGGTTAGGTCAATTAAGGTATGTAAAAACAATTCATGTTATAGCTTTAGATAATGAGGTAAAGGAAATTATCTGGGCCTTAGAAAAGGGGTTTTCGGGTAAACCCATCATCAAGACAGTTAATTTAGGTAAATATAAGAGCGACACCTTTACTTTTAAGCAACATGAAGAAAAAGAAGCTATAGCTGATTTTTCTCTACCGCTAAACTATCTATACGAACCTAACGCGGCCATACTAAAATCAGGTGCTTATAAATTAATCGGCAACCGTTTTGGTTTTCATAAAATTGGCCAACATTCTCATTTATACACTTCCAAAAATCTTAAGGACTTTCCAGGAAGAAGGTTCAAAATCCTAGAAATTTTAGCTTACAATAAAAATGTGCTAAAACAAATACGTGCTACAAAAGCCAATGTTACCGTCAGAAATTTTCCTGAATCCGTCTCATCGATAAGAAAAAGATTAAAACTGAAAGATGGTGGTGAAAACTATCTTTTTTTTACAAAGGATCTAAACAACAAGTCAGTCGTGATTCAGTGCGTTAAAGTGCCTAACATTAAGTCCAAATAAGGTATTAAAATATTAACATAATAATTTAACAAATAGTATAAAACTATAACGTTAGAGTAGCACAAACTACAACGTTATAGCAGTGCGCGACAGACCTATAAACAGTAACATTTTGCTTCTGAATTGTTAAAATACAAGGATTGACAAAATGATAATTTCTGTCTATTAAAATAACATAAAGCCTTAATACATAGGCTATAAAGTAATGATTCAGCAATAATTTAAGATATTTTCGTTATTATCTCTTCAAAAAAGTAGTGTATGAATATTAGGTTTATCACTTAATTTTGTTATCATTATGCTAAATTTTGTCTTTTTTTAACATTTTTGTGTGGTCAGCAAATGCTTAATAAAGTCAGAATTTTTTAAATTAATTTAAACTAACAAACAACAAAAGATTATGAATCAACAACATGATTACAAGTCGGTAAGATCCAAGAGAAGAGGCTTTCCTCTCAAAATGGGTCTATTATCGATGCTTGTTTGTCTCGGCGCTCAAATAGTGCAGGCAAACGAAACAACAACTTTTTTAGACGACACATTGAATATTTCAATGCAGTCTACAGTAACGGGAACGGTTACTGATGATACAGGTTCTCCTTTACCAGGAGCAAGTGTAGTGGTAAAAGGTACAACTAATGGTACGCAAACCGATTTTGATGGTAACTACACTTTAGACGTAGATGCTGATGCCACTTTGGTATTTAGCTACATTGGTTTTAAAAGTCAAGAAATTGCTGTAAGTGGTAATAGCGTTGTAAACGCAACTCTTTCAGAGGATGCCGCTGCACTAGACGAAGTAATTGTAACTGGTTATTCAACTCAAACTAGAGGAGATTTAACAGGTTCTGTTGCATCGGTAGATATTTCCGAAGCTACAAAGCAACCCCTTGTAAACGTTGCAGAGGCTTTGGAAGGTAGGGTAACAGGAGTAACTATTACCAATGCCGGTACTCCAGGTGGTAATCCCATTGTGCGTATTAGAGGTTTTGGTACGCCAAACAATAATAACCCTCTATATATAATTGATGGATTACAGACCACTGACCCTGGTATTCTGAATAACATTAACCCTGCCGATATTGCGCAGATGAATGTCCTGAAAGATGGTGCCGCATCTATTTACGGTGCAAGAGCCTCTAACGGTGTAATTATCGTTACAACGAAAAACGGTGCTTACAACCAAAACAAGCTATCTGTCAATGTTGAGATTTCTAGTGGTTTTGCGACAGTAGCAAATCTTCCAGAACAAGTAAATGCCCAACAACTGGGAGATGTTATTTTTGAAAGTAAACTTAACGATGCCATAAGAACTGGTGGAGATGTAAATGCTATAACACATCCACAGTATTTTCCTAATGGAGGTGCCCCAACTGTTCCATCACAATTGTTAGGTGTTTCACTTCAAGGAACTGGCGAAGCAGTTACCGCAAATGTGAGACCAGGCGGTACAAACTGGATAGATGAAATCTTTAGAGTTGCCCCGGCACAGAATTTTAGCGCTACTATATCTAATGGTAACGAAAGTGGAAAATACTCTTTTAGCGCGGGGTACCTTAATAGAGATGGTATTCAATTAAATACAGGCTTTAAAAGAGGGCAATTACGTTTCAATTCTGAGTATAAAATCGGAAATCGTTTGACTATTGGTGAACATGCCAACTTGTCTTTCAGTAACCAAAGAGTCGGCAATGTAACGGAATTAGCATTGCGTATTAGTCCGCTCGTACCTGTTAGAGATAGCGAAGGAAGGTTTGCGGGCACCTACGCTAACTCTAGGGGTCTTTCCAATGCGGAAAATCCTGTAGCAATACTAAATAGGGATGCAGATGATTTTAATAAGCAGACCCGAATTTTAGGAGATGTTTACGCTAACTTAGAATTGGCAGATGGTCTCAATCTAAAAACCGTAATTGGTGGGGACATTAGTTTAAACAATTTACGTGACTTTAGAGCTACCGATCCAGAATCTGCGGAACCAAGAGCTACAAATAATTTAAGGGAACGTAATGCTCAGTTTTATAATTGGACCTGGACTAATACCCTGAACTATGTAAAAACTTTTGGCAAACATAATGTAAATGCATTACTAGGTTACGAGGCCAACAGCGTTACAGGTAAGTCGCTCGAGGTATCAGCAACAGGTTTTCTATTTGAAACCCCAGATTTTTACCAATTAAGTAATGCATCCGGTGCGCCTATCGTTAACCCAGGTGAAACTTTCGACTTTGAAAATACCTTGTCTTCGATATTTGGATCGGCGAACTATTCGTATGATAACAAATATTTATTGACGGCTACAGTGCGTAGAGACCGATCTTCTAGATTTTTAGGGGATAACCAAAGTGGTGTTTTCCCTGCCTTCAGTGCCGGTTGGATTGTAAGTAACGAAGGTTTCTTCCCAGAGGATGGAATTCTGAATCGATTAAAACTGAAATTTTCTTGGGGTGCCTTAGGTAATCAGGAATTACCGGTAAGTAATCCTACGCAAAACATTTCTTCGCTGAACAATCAACAAGCGAACTTTGCATTTAATGGATCGGGAACAGCTGCAACCGGTGCTATACTTTCACAAGTGGGTAATCCTGATTTGACTTGGGAAACGAGTGAAACCTTGAACATAGGCGCGGAAATGGGATTCTTTGACAATGCCTTGACCATGTCAATTGAATATTTTAAACTGACCACCAATGACCTTATTGACCAAGATTTAACGATTATTGGAGATACGGCCATCGATGCCAATCCTCCTTTCGTGAATTTAGGTTCAGTAGAAAATACTGGTGTTGATTTTAGTATTGCGTACCAGAACCAAGCAAGTACAGACTTTAGTTACGGAGCGGCATTGAATATATCAACCTACAAGAATGAAGTTACTGAGTTAGCTAGTGGATTTAGACTAGGTAATGGGTTTAGAACGGGAATTTTTAACCGAACACAAGTAGGCCAACCATTAGCTTCTTTCTTCGGTAGAGTAGCGGATGGCATCTATCGTTCAGAAGCGGAAGTAGCTGCAGGACCAGATCAAGGTTTTCCAAATGACGCTGCCGGTGTAGGTCGTTTAAGATACCGTGATTTGAATGGTGATAATGTTATTAATGATGACGACAGGGATTTTATTGGAAATCCTCATCCTGATTTTACTTTGGGTCTTAATTTAAATGCAAATTATAAGAATTGGGATTTTAGCGCATTTTTCTCTGGTCAGGTAGGAAACGATATCTACAATTTCGATAGAATCTATACGGATTTCGGAACCTTTCCTGATGGTAGCAGAAGTACTAGAGTATTAAACTCTTTTAATCCTACAACAAATCCTAATGGTAATGCACCAGCCCTAAGCTTTGCTGTTTTGAACAGTGAGACAAATCCCAACTCCTTCTTTGTAGAAGATGGTTCTTTTGTACGTTTAAAAAACCTTTCTATTGGTTACAGCTTTCCAGATACTTTAACCGACAAGTGGGGAATAGACAACGTTAGATTATATGTAAATGCTACTAACTTATTTACTATTACTGGATATAATGGACTTGATCCAGAAATACGTCCAGGTAATGACAATAATGGTTTAACTATTGGTGTTGATAATAATACCTTTCCTTTGTCAAGAATATTCTTATTTGGAATTAATTTAAAATTGTAAAAAAAATGAAAAAGAAATTTATTTATGTTCTTGCCGCTTTTATAGGGTTGTATTCCTGCGGTGATGACTTTTCAGAGACCCCAGCAATTGGGGCATTAAGTGATGACGCTCTAGCGAATACCACTGGAGTAGACCTCTTACTAACAGGAGCTTATTCTGTTTTAGACGGACAACGTAACAACAGTCCTGGAAATCAATTTGGAGTAAGTGGAGATAACTGGTGGACCGATGTTATGTCCGATGATGCGCATAAAGGAAGTAATGACGCAGATCAGGAAGAACTGTTTCAAATGGAGACCAACGATATTAGAACTGGTAACGGTTATTTCAGGTCAAAATTTGCAGCTTTATATGCGGGTGTTAATCGCGCAAACGCGGCACTTAATGTAATACAGAATATTGACACAAGTAACCTATTGGAAGCCGATATTACAAAATTAGCACAACAAGAAGGTGAAGCTCGCTTTTTAAGGGGGCACTATTATTTTGAACTAACTAAAATTTATGGAAACGTTTCCATTATTTCGGTAGAAAATTTTCAAGAGTTAGCGTTTAATCAACCAAATACGGGGCCTGCTTGGGATCAAATAGAGGCGGACTTTCAATTCGCAGTTGATAATTTACCCGCTACCAGAGCTGACCAGTCAGACGCTGGAAGGCCAACCGCAGTTGTAGCTAAAGCTTTCTTAGGCAAAGCATTATTGTATCAACAAGACTTTGGTCCTGCATTAACATTACTGAACGAGGTAATCAATAGCGGTGAGTTTTCTTTGGCTCCAGAATTTTTAGATAATTTTAATTCTGCCGGTGAAAACGGTCCTGAGTCTGTCTTTGCAATTCAATTTGCTGCCGATGATGGCTTCTCTTTTAATGGTAATATAGGAAGTACACTTAACTTTCCAGGCGGTGGTCCATTTGGGTCTTGCTGTGGTTTTTACCAACCGACTATTGATTTAGCTAACGCCTTTCAAGTAGACGCTGATGGTTTACCATTTTTAGATATAGCTGATGTTCCAATTTTTAAGAATGATTATAATATTCAGTCCGATGAAGCTTTTGAGCCTGACACTACAACTCCTGTAGATCCTAGATTGGACTATACGATAGGAAGAAGAGGTATAGATTATAACGGTTTTGGCGAACATGTTGGAAAAGAATGGATACGTGCAGCACCAATTGCTGATATCTCCGGTCCTTACCTTCCTAAAAAGAGTGTGTACCAAGAGAGTGAAATTGGTGTAAGTCGTGGTCAAGGAGACTGGGGTCAAGAACGTTCTGGAATCAACTACAATATCATGCGTTATGCTGATGTACTTCTTATGGCTGCAGAAGCTGCGGTTGAAACAGGTGACTTGGCTACGGCCTTGAATTACGTTAACCAAGTAAGAAATAGAGCTGCTAATACTTCTGTAGTGCAAGCTGTGGACGGAAGCGGTCCCGCTGCCAACTACGTGGTAGGTCTTTACCCTTCTTTTCCAGATGCGGATTTTGCAAGACAAGCAGTACGTTACGAACGTAGAATTGAATTGGGTATGGAAGGTCACAGACTTTTCGACCTAAGAAGATGGGGAGTTACCACAACAGTTTTACCTCAGTATTACATCAATGAAACTAGGGTTATCGAAAATTTCGGACCTAAGGTTTTACCTTATCAAGCAACGTTTGATCTGATACCTATTCCAGTAGATGCTATTGACTTAAGTCAAGGCGTTCTTACTCAGAATCCAGGGTATTAAGTTGTAATAATAGTTAGCAATTTCATAGTAAGGACAGTGCATTTTAGAATGCACTGTCCTTTTTTTATACATTATTATTTTTCAAAAAAGATGCTGTGTTTTCCTCCATTAATTATTTTTCTTTTAACTGGGTTTGGCATACTTTTATGAATCAGCATTTGAATAAAGGTTTAAAACCTCCACGAATGTTTTCAGGTAAAAAAATACGCAGTATCCCATGTCCAAAATTAATATCGTTCTCCTGTTTTTATTAGCACTAATCATTATCTCCTGTAATCATCAAGAAGAGAAATTATTCACAAAGATTCCCTCTAACGAAACCAATATTCACTTTAATAATAGAATCATAGAAAGTGATAGTTTCAATATTCTTAATAGCGAGTATATTTTTAACGGCGGCGGCGTGGGAATAGGAGACTTTAATAATGACGGTAAACCGGACGTCTTTTTTAGCGGTAATCAAGTAGAGAATCAACTTTATTTAAACCAAGGAGACTTCTCTTTTAAAAATGTATCCGAAAAAGCAAACATCAAAGCTAAAGATCGCTGGAACACGGGTATTGCTGTAACGGACGTGAATTTAGACGGTTTTTTGGACATCTATGTATGTTCTGCTATGCTCCCTTCGGATGATGAACGCAAAAATCTTCTTTTTGTTAATCAAGGTTTAGATGACGATGGAGTACCGACATTTAAAGAAATGGCTGAGACATATGGTGTAGCTGGTGAGGAAAACAGCATGGGGGCCACATTTTTCGATTACGATAAAGATGGCCTTTTAGATTTATACGTTTTGAACAACGTTGATATACACCTACTTCCCGCTAACTACCGAAAAAAAATAACTGATGGGTCCGCAGATAGTAATGATCGTCTGTACAAAAATAATGGTGATGGTACTTTTAAGGACGTAAGTATGGAAGCTGGTATAAAAATAGAGGGCTACGGTCTTGGTCTAGCGATAGCCGATATCAATTACGACGGTTGGCCAGATATTTATGTTAGCAATGATTATCTGAGTAATGATTTGATGTACATCAATAATAAAGATGGGTCTTTTACAAATCAAATTGCCAAAAAGATAAAGCATCAAAGCAAGTTCTCTATGGGTAACGATATCTCGGATTTTAATAATGATGGTTATGTAGATATCATTACCTTGGATATGTTGGGAGAAACGAATCAAAGAACCAAAACAACAATTCCTAATACCAAATACGCCAACTACATATTTAACGAAAAGTTTAATTACGAATATCAATATACACGTAACATGCTGCAAAAAGGAAATGGTCCAGACATTCCTTTTAGCGAAATAGGTCTCATGGCGGGAGTTGCAAGAACAGATTGGAGCTGGTCTCCCCTATTTGCGGATATGGATAATGATGGTTATAAAGACCTTCTAATTACAAACGGATTCCCAAGGGATATAACAGATTTAGACTTTGGAGATTTCAAATTTAATGTAAGCCGTTATCTCAAAGAAAGTCAAATTCTAGATTCTATACCTCAGATAAAAATACCCAACTATGCGTATCGCAATACGGGTGATGGTCCAAGTTTCATGGACGTAAGTAAGGACTGGGGTCTAGATACCCCATCATTCTCTAACGGGGCGGCTATAGTAGATTTGGATAACGATGGCGACCTAGACTACATCGTCAACAATATTAATGATGAAGCATTTATTTATAGAAACAATAGCAATGAAGCTAAAGGAGAAAAAAATGACTTTATAAATATCGTATTATCGGGTCCTGAAAAAAATCCATCAGGAATTGGGTCAAAATTAGTTGTTCGATTTAAAGATGGTACATTCATGTATCAAGAACATTATTTAGGAAGAGGTTATATGTCAACGATACAAGATGGTATCCATTTAGGTCTTGGTAAGAAAAAGGAAATTACTTCATTAGAGATTTTATGGCCCGATGGAAAATACCAGAAATTATATAATCCCGGTAAGAACTCATCACTTACCATTAATCACACCTCGTCCATTTCAATAGCGACCGAACTATTAATATTTCCATTGGTCCCTAAAAAAGCAACACCATACTTTACCGATATAACAACTGAGGTAGGCATTGACTTTGTACACCAAGAGGAGGATATAGTAGATTATAGCGTGCAACGAATATTACCACATAAACTTACACAAAATGGGCCCTGTATGGTCACAGGAGATGTAAACAATGATGGCTTGGAAGATTTTATTGTAGGTAGTTCCGCAGGCTATGCGCCAACCATATTCTTTCAGAATAAAAATGGAGAATTTAAAGAAAAGCCACTATTTTCAACAGAAGACCTTTTAAAGTATGAGCAAGAAGGTATGGCATTGTTTGATCTTGAAAATGACGGTGACCTAGATTTATATCTAGTTTCAGGAAGTAACGAATTTATGGTTAAGGATGATGAATATTATACGGATATCCTGCTCCTTAACGACGGAAAAGGAAACTTTACAGTAGCATCAAATTTTCACCCAGAAATCAAAGGCAGTGGCTCAGTGGTTAAAGCAGCAGATTTTGATAATGATGGATTTACAGATTTATTTATTGGAGGCCGTACGCCATTCGCAAAATACCCATTACCGGAAAAGAGCTATTTGTTGAAGAACGATCAAGGAAACTTGACTGATGTTACAGACACGGTAGTACCAGAGTTTAAAGGACTAGGTATGGTTACCGATGCTATTTGGGAAGATATTACAAACGATGGGTTAGAGGATTTAATTGTTATCGGTGAGTTTATGCCCATCACCATTTTTCAAAATAACAAAACGAGCCTTACTAAGTTACAGCATACAGGATTAGAGGAATTATTGGGCTGGTGGGAAACTATTGAAGGTGAAGATTTTGATAATGATGGAGATATCGATTTTATAGTTGGGAATATAGGTTCTAACAATCAATACCAGCCTTCTCCAGAACGTCCCGTAAATCTGATTGCAAAAGATTTTGACAATAACGGTAATATCGACCCCATACTATTCGCTCATAGTCGTAGAGATTTCAATGACAATAGCTATGAATCTTTCCCGGTAAACTTTTGGGGAGACCTTTATGGCCAAAGTACCCTTTTTCGTTCAAGATTCAATTCTTATAAGAGTTATTCAAAGGCTAATCTACAAACGTTACTTACCAAGGAGGAATTAAACGAAGCCCTTACTTTGACTGGAAATTATGATAAAAGTATTTATATCGAAAATTTAGGAGAAGGTAATTTTTCGCACAAAAGTTTACCCTGGCAAGCACAAGTAGCCCCTGTAAATGGCATAGCTATAGCCGATTATGATTTAGATGGATATCTAGATGTACTTCTAGTAGGAAACGACTATGGCAACGAAACTTTTATTGGACGTTACGATGCTCATAACGGTTTATTCTTAAAGGGGGATAGCCAAGGAGGTTTTGAAGCAATAGCGAATAAAGAAAGTGGTTTTCTAGTTCCTGGAGATGCCAAGAACATTACTTTGGTAAAAAGTGCAAAGGGTACCAAACCATATATAATAACCACCCAAAATAGAAATAAACTCCTTGTTTTTCGGAAAAAATAGACTTCACTATTCACATTGAAAGCAACTATCAATTTTAAGAGATTACAAATTCTAAAAGTATTAAGAATGACGGGGTTTATTTTTTCAAAAAACAACTATTGTTATTACCTTTTCCTTTTTATCCTTTTTGGTTCGTGCACTCCTAATAAGAAAAAAAGAGCAGCCCAATTATATACCACACATTGTGCTAGTTGTCATGTATTACCGAATATAGAAGACTTACCAAAGAATATTTGGGAGACGGGTGTTTTACCTGAAATGGCCGCGAGAATGGGTATCATATACGATGGTAACGACCCTTATATAAATCTTACTTTTAAAGAGCAAGAGGCACGGATGATATCGGGCATCTACCCAGCAAAGCCGATAATTCCCGTTGAAGATTGGAACGACTTAAAAGACTATATCCTCTCCTTAGCACCAGATTCATTACTACATCCTGAAGCGGTAAAAGCTCCAAAAGAGCTTACACAGTTCCGTCCTACTGAGGTGAAATTAGATGCCAGAAAAGGAACCTTTATCACTTTCTTAGAATATAATAATGATGATAAAAGCATTATTACGGCAGATTTAAATGGAGTAGTAAAAAAATTGAGTATACCATCAGATAGCGTCCATCAGATATTTCAAACTGAACAAGCTGTAACTTCATATATTGAAACAAATAGATTTTCATACACCACTAGCGTGGGATATCTAAATCCGTCGGAAATAGCCAGGGGCTATCTACGAATAGCGAATAAAAGTATAAATCATCGCTTACCCTTTACTTTACATAGACCAGTACACACTTTGGTAGAAGACCTAAATGGAGATGGAACCGAAGAGTTAGTTATTTGTGAATTTGGACATTTAACGGGAGGATTATCCCTTTTTGTAGAGCAGGACAGTTTAAATTTTACAAGAGAGCTGCTTTTGAACGCCCCAGGAACTACCCGAACAATAGCTAGGGATATGAATGGAGATGAAAAATTAGACTTGGTGGTGCTAAGTTCACAAGGAAGGGAAAATATAACTATACTTTATCAAGAAGATAATCTTACGTTCGTTCCCGAAACTGTTATCCGATTTAATCCAGTTTACGGCTCAAGTTGGTTTGAGCTTATTGATTTTGATGGTGATGGCGACGACGACATACTAACAGTTCATGGAGATAATGCCGATAAAAGTTATGTTCAAAAACCCTATCATGGATTGCGGATTCACCTCAACGATGGTAAAAATAAGTTTACGGAACAGTTTTTTTATCCGCTGAACGGAGCTACCAGATTAGTATCTAATGATTTTGATAATGATGGTGATATAGATATAGCCCTATTAGCTACTTTTCCGGATTATGAAAATAAGCCCAAATCCAGCTTTGTTTATCTAGAAAACCTAGATGCCAAAACATTCCAGTTTCAAGACTTTACTTTTGAGGATGCAAATAAAGGGCGATGGTTACTCATGGATTCAGGTGATATTGACAAAGACGGTGATGAAGATATTATACTGAGCGCCTTTACGTATGGCTTTACGCCAGTTCCCGAATACTTGGCCGATATTTGGGATGATAGCGATACGGATATCATGATATTAGAAAACAATTTATATCAAAATTGATTCTTTATCCCATTGTTAACTCTAAAGAAGGACTAAATTGATTGTAAAATCAATTTCCCGGTAATTGCTGTGCTACAAACCAATCATACAATTCTTCTGTGTCATACGCTTTAACCCATGAATTATGACCTACTCCAGGATATTTTGTAAATCGAATTTCATGACCCATTTCTTTAAGTTTGTTCACCATATTTTCAGATTCAGTTACTGGAATGGACTTATCTTCTTCACCATGAAACACCCAAATAGGCATATTCTTATTTATCCAAGAAGCATACGGAACAGGTGTCATACCACAAACTACCGCCATTGCCGCAAAAGTTTCTGGATACTGTACAGCAAGCTCCCAAGCGGCACCTCCGCCCCTACTTAAACCTGTCAAATATATTCTACGTTTATCTACTCTATTTTCTTTGACCACAGCATCTAAGAGTTGTTTTACCGCTCTGGTATTCCACCATTTTTTTTGATATGGGTTTTGTGGGGCTAAGATTAAGAACGGAAACTTTTTTCCTTGAACAATAAGTTTTGGAGGTCCGTTTCTTTTAATGGTAACCAAGCTATCTCCAGATTCCCCACCTCCGTGCAAGAAAAGAAGAATTGGATATTCCTTCTCTGGTTTTTCCAAATAATCATCAGGATAATATAAATAATAGCTAAGGTTTTCCTTGACCGTAGTTTCCATCTCCGCATCTACTAAATTTGGTTTAACCTGAGAAGCACAACTAGTAACGATGAGAACGATTAAAATATACCTAAAGAAATTCATCAATTTATTCAATTTAGTTTATGCTCCAATATAGAAAAATCTATCGATTTTTTCGTTTTCTATATAGATTACACACAGAAAGATGCTATAAGGCAACCTCCTTCTCATGAATGCAGTAATGTCTACCGAGTTAAGTGCCTCTGGACAAGCCTGAGGGGGCGTTGATAGGAAATGAACATTTAATTTCGAGGCAGGCCTCCAAGTATTGCACCCTTAGGCGATGTCAATAAAAAAAGGAGACGTTTAATATAACGTCTCCTTTGAAAATTTCAATACTTTAGAATAGTTATCTATACAATGTAAAATGTCCTACATAGCGTTGCTGGGTTTTGTCGTTTGCATTAACAACGTACCAATAATCTCCCGTCGGAACTTCATTTCCTTCGTAGGTTCCGTCCCAATTGGTGATTTCATTCAATATAGCTACTACCCGACCATATCTATCGTATATTTTTACCTCTATGTTTGGAAAGAACTCCCTATTTTCTGGTGACCAGACGTCGTTTAGGTTATCACCATCAGGTGTAAAGAAATTAGGAATTTCTAACATACCGGTAAATTCAAAGGGAACTTGCACCATAGCAACACAACCGTTAGAATCTACCACCCTTACGTTAACAACGCCACTATCATTTGTTGTAAACACAGTTTCGGCTCCATAGGATTCGCTATTGAAGAAATATTCATAACCTCCAAATCCGCCTTCGGCAATCGCCGTAAGCTCGTTAGGTCCCGTTTTCGTAGCGGTTAAAACTAATGGCTCATAAGCATCAACAGTAAATTCTACAAAGTTGGTACAACCATTTTCATGGTATACATAGACCGTGTGATCACCTGGAGGCAAATCCCCCCATGTATTCTCAATACCGGCCATAGCTGTAATAGCATCAGTGGGGTCCAGTGGGTCAAGAGCAAACATTAAATCGGACATAAGACTATCATCTAATATTTGAACAGTGACCGTGCTATTTGGAAAAATACCTTCACAACCATATTGAACTATGGGTTCTGCAGTTAAATCGACTCCAATACCGATAGTAAATACAGCTGTAGACGAACATAAATTTGCGTCTTGCGTGTAAATAGCGTAGGAGGCTCCTCCTTGTAAGCCTTCTATAATTTGACCATCATAAGGTGCAAAGACACCTGTACCTGTTTCATCAACAGGATCGATCATCTCAATTTTATACTCGAAATATGGCATAGGGCTTACAAGTGGGTCAACAAAAGGTGTTCCGCCTGTAATATCAAAAACTACGGTTCCGTCATTTGCACCGATACATAACTCTGGCGTTGTCTGTATATTGACTATTTCTACAACATCCGGTTCGGTAATCGTAATAAAGTCTTTTTCAAAACAACCGTTCTCATCTTGAATCAATATCTCGTACGTACCAGCAGCTAATTCATCAAAAGTATAACTGCCAGGTGTGGTTAAATCACTAAAAAATTCATTGAAATTAGGCCCTATTGCAAATTGGATTAAACCAATACCTCCTGATAATACCTCTACAGTAATTGTTCCGTCTGCTTCACCATTACAAGTTACCGGTGTAGGATTCGCATCAAAAGTAATAGGGTCTGGTCTAACTATTTCAAACGGTCCGGCGATATCCATACATGTTGCTCCACTAGTAACGGCTATATAATAATCCGTTCCCGCAGGCAGACCTTCAAATGTCCCATTTTGTTGTGGACCTCTAAACAAGGTTGCCGAAGCTGAAGGACTAAACGCATCTACCGGATTACCTTCATACAAGTAAAATAAATCATCACCAACACCTCCGTTTACGAAAGATTCTATTCTACCATCCAATTCCGAAGCACAGGAGATATCATCTGGTAAATTGGGCAATAAAGTTATTCCTGTAGCATTGGTCATTGTAATACCATTTGACCTTACTGGTGAACATATACTCAATGCCGTTACTTTTCTAACATCAAATTGATAGGTTATTCCTTGAACACCAGGAATTAAAACCGAAGTTCCCGTCATATTCTGGTATGGTCCTACCACAACTCCATTTTCTACCGGAGCATACTCATATACAAACAAAGGGTCTGGGTTCTCGATAGATAGCCTCATTTCACCATCGCCTCCACATCCAGGTACCCTAGTCTGCACCAACAAAGGAGCTACTGGTGGTGGCGGGTCTACAAAATACGGTTCCGTAACATATAAACAATCAAAACTCGAAGACACTTCAATAGCAAACCATCCGGCACTTATGAAACCTCCACTTGCACCAATAAATGTAGGTGAATTTTGAAGTCCACTAGTAGAAACCACATCCGTACGGTCGTTACTATTTAAATACAATAGTCTATAATTGTATCCGGCTCCCGGAAATCCTCCCGTGGCACCAGCGATAGCAGAAAGTGCATCACCGGTTGTAGGGTCAAAAGCTTCTAAAACGGCATTATTTCCATTGGGACAATCCAAACCTTGCGGCTCACGAATGCCAGCATCAATTTGTAGTACTTCTTCCAATTCTATAGCGACACTATTGATACAACCTTCAATATCCCTTATTTCAACCTCATAAAAACCGAATTCTAATCCAGTAAACTCATTGGTATTCGTAAAAGGTGCAACTTCAGTAGTATACGTGGTACCACCATCCGTACTGAGCAATAATCTGTATTCATAAGGGAAAGCATCCCAACCACCCTGACCTGTAGCTTCTATCTCACCACTATCATTACTACAGCCAACGTTTCCTACTGGTACTGCAGTTACAATTAAATCACCATTAGGTGTTCTAATATTGGCTACATTGCTATCATTTGAACAAAATGGCATAGCATCGGCCACAACTTCAACTATTAAATTACCGCCTGGAAGACCAGTAATTCTAGCTTGGTCGCCATTCACATCCGGAAAATCCGTAGTTGCAAAAGTACCTGTCGTTATTGGGGTAGACTTGGCAATATCATCGGCCATATAAACCGTATAGGAATAGTCACCAACATAATTTGTTACTTCTATAAATAACGCTCCATCATTTCCTGGCGTAAAACAGCTTACCGGTTTAGCTTCCGTAATGGAAACCATCGGTTGTTCCGGTTCCAGTACGGTATGTACCGGTAACGGATAGGTACAACCTCCTATGTTATCCGTTATTTCAAACAAATAGTCTCCAGATGCTGGCAAGAACACATCTGCATAATTATTTCCAGAAGTATTTGTAACCGGGGAAACAGGGGTCACGGATACAGTAGAAACTGTAAAATCTGTTGTTCCGATTACCTCTATACGCACACGCTCATCATCTCTACAGTTCAAAGAATCTATCTCAATAATGGATGGGACCACATCGGTTGGTGGGTTTATCGTCGGTAAATCAAACGTAGTCCTACAACCGTTGGCGTCTATGGCGTATACGGTAATATTCTGTGAGACACCGGTATCTACGATTTCAAATGTATGACCTGTAGCAGTATTTCCCGTTTCATAATTCTCGAATCCTGTAATACTAAATTGATAATCAGTGCTTAGTGTTCCAGTTCCTGGATTCGTAATAGTTACAACAATATCCGTTGAACTAAATCTATTGGCTCCTGGCTCACATGAAAAATCTGCGGCAACAGCAGAAATAGTAAAATCAAGCGGCTCTGATATAACAACATCTACTTCATGAGTACATCCTTTATCGGAAATTACCTGAGCTATATAATTCCCTGGTAGTAAATTATCAAAGGAGCCTGAAGTATTAGTAAATAAAGCTGTTGGCGAAGGACCTAACGGAAGGCTTCCCATATAAATATTATACGCGGTTATACCATCTACATTCGTCCCTGATGCTAAAGTAATATTGATACTACCGTCATCAGCGCCATTACAACTTACATCTGTTGCACCATCATCTATAATCAGTGGTGCAGTGGGTATTGTACTAATAATATTTTCTACAAGGAAAGTACAATTATTAACACCATCATTGACCTGATTATCGGTAACCAATACCTGATATTCCCCAGCCACTATTCCGTTAAAAACACCGGTGGCGTTATTGGTTATGGTGACACCGAGGTTATCCTGTAATTCAAAATCAAAATCTCCACTACCACCATTCGCCGTTATAGTGATGATGCCATCTGGGTCCGTACAATTGGGCTCAAAACTAAATCCTCCTGAAGCCGATAACACTTGAAACACTTCTGGTTCAGAAAATCCCGTACAACCATTGGCATCGATTACATCGACCCTATATGTTCCTATACCTCCAACTGTAAACACCGCTTCCCATCTATTATCAACAGCATCAAAAACACCTGGTAGGGTAAGCCCTCCTAAAGTGAAGCTAGGCGTATTAATATTAGCCGGCATATGAACTTCAATGGTAAACGTTGCCGCTAAAACATCACACTGATTACTAACATCAAAAGTCGGTGCAGGTAATGGTGGATCTTCCGTAATTACTGCGGCAGAAATTCTATAGGCACAATTTCTGGAATCCCTTACCCAAATATCATAATCTAAACCTGGAGCAGGAGCACCTGGTAGAATTACGGTTGAAGCATCAGTGAAATCATCGGTAGGGTCGCTCGGTGTAAGTGTACCATCTTCATCCACAGGATTTCCAGCAAGTACATAAGCATATTCGTATGGACTACCAACAACAAAAGGAGTTCCGCCACTACCCCGAACCGTTAGTTGACCATCTGCATTACAATTTGCATTTATATTTTCTATGACGTCCACCCTAGGTTCATTTAATATGGCAACGGTATTATCGCCATCTGAACAATCGGTCCCGTTATCATAAATGAGAATGCTATACGCTCCTTCGGGAACCTGATAAGTTCCTGTAGTCAAGGACGTAGTTTCCGAGATAAAAAGAGCCCCCGTATCGGTATTCCTTACTTCGATATCATAAGGTCCAACAATAGCCGTTCCACTGATTGCATAGTCCAAGTCTACCAAATTACCTGGAATACAGGTCGCATTATCTATGGTCAGTGCAACATCCAAATCTGAAGGTCCATCAGGAACCTCTATTATTTCTTGATAAATACAGTTAGTAGCCGTATCCACTACCTCTACAGTAAAAGTTTCACCAAATTGTATGTTACTAAAACAGTATCTCCTAACCGGAGGAACTCCTCCTAAGGATATGTAGGTAAATGGAGGGGCACTGCCATCAACCACCCTAATATCGAAAGGACCTGTCCCCCCAGTAATATCCACACAATACGTGAAACCACTAGGAGTACATACCAAAGGTAAAGTGGTGTTATCCGGTACAATGTTTACTGCCGTACTTCCAACGGTTACCGCATCTGTGGTACTACAACCTCTCGCATCTATGGTAATGACATTATAATTACCTGGGACGATGGCTACATCGTAAATATCCAAAGGATATGTTGTCGCACCATCTGTAGTAATTCTGGTAATCTCTGTACCAAATGCATCTTCTATTATATAGGTATATTCAGGAACGCCATTGGTAATACCAGTAATTTGAATTCCCCCAGAAACTACACTTGCACTACATGAGGCATCTAACGGTACTACGGTAGCATCAGGAGCGGGATTAGTATCAGGTGCAATAGCAACATCTACAATTCCTGGAATTAAACAACCCCTACTATCTTTTACAAGATACTCGTAGGTCCCTACGGATAAACCTGAATAAACAGTTTGTGAGGAATAGGTGAAAACACCATCATCACCCACGCCATAAGAAAGACTGCCATCTGGTCCAAATTTTATTTCGAACGGTGGAATACCACCGGTAGCATCAGGAATTATTTGAACAAAACCACTATTAGGGTCACCACAGCTAGTCCCCGTAGCGTTATGGGGTGCGACAATACTGGTAGGTTCATCAAATGTTATAGGCTCAGAAGTATCGGTACATGTATTATTGTCTACCACTGAAACAGTATAGTCTCCATGCTCACCGAAAGGAACAGTATACGTAAAAGAGTTTGATGGTAATTGTAGCCCAATAAAACCAGGAACCGCAACACCATCTTTTAAAATGGTGTACGAGGTATTCGTTAAATCGCTAATATTCCCGCCTGTAATGGCTATCCCCAAGGTACCGTCACCAGCACAAGGGATTTCATCAACAATGCCTAGGACAACATTTATAGCAGGAGGAATTGTAATTGAAACTTGATTTGTACAATTATTATCATCCTCTACTTCAATGATATAGTTGCCCGGGACCAAATTATTAAAAGTTGGGCTAGCTTGAAGTGTTCCATTATTAATTCTATATTCATGGCCAGTACCTCCACCAGAAGATGTTACTGTAACGGAACCGGCGTTAGTAGCTGAAAAACACAAATCTGAACTCACGATGCTAATTGACGGTGGTACTCTTTCTTCTAAGTCGAAAGTAAAAGTTGAGGTACACCCCTCTGAATCTTCAACGGTTAAGGTATATACATCGGTTGGGTCTAAAGCATCGGTGGCTTCCGTTAAATTTCCAAAGAATCTACCGGATTTTGGCCCAGCAATAAAGCCTGATGGATATACCAAAGTATATCTATTTCCGACCCATCCACCGGTGGCTATGGCCTCTACCCTACCTGTATTGTTATTATCACAGGTCATTGGCGTAACGGCACTCCCACTTAAATCTAAAACTGCCGCCTCATTTATATCAAAAGATGAAGTATCGGTACAACCAGTATCCGCGTCCGTAACGGTAATGGTATACGTTCCTGCGCCAGATAAGGGTAAGTCTACCTCAGCATTGTTTTGTGGCCCTCCCGTATAAAGACCGCCATTAATATCATAGGTGTAGTTATTGGAAAAACCATCTACTATAAAAGTACCCGTGCCATCGGTAGCACCATTACAAACTCTTAAATCACCGCCGGATTTTACTCTCACACGAATGGAACTTAGCACCGCAGGACTAAATCCTTCTGTGTAAATACAACCATTGGAGTCCGTTATCTGAAAGATATAGGAAGTGCTGGTACTCAGCCCTGTTATAACATCGTTTGTATTGTCCCCGTCCGCATCAAAACCAGGAGTAGGACTGATGACCTCATACCTAACTATAGTCGCATTCGAAGTAGGTGTAAGCGTAACATCGGAGGTGCCTGCCGCACAGTTTACATTACTTTGAACAAAATCTATATCAGTTGGGGGATCTACATCAAGAATAGTTATTGGAGTTAGTGCCAAGCGGCATCCTCCACCATCTCTAATAATCGGTGTATAGGTTCCTGCGGATAAATTAGCGTAAGAAGTAATGGTTGTAAAATTGACTCCGTCAATACTAAAGACATAACCACTACCGGAACCACCAGAAAATGGCCCAACAAAATCTATCTGTCCGCCATTTGTTCCACCAATACCGTCACAGGTTACGTCACTTATTTTATTGGCGCCACCAGAAATAGCTCCAACATTGGCAACGGTAACATTTGGCATGGCCAAAATACATTCAAAACCACCTTGTTGGTAACGAACTTGAATATCATTATAGCTACCCGCAGCAACTGAAATTTGTGGTGTAGTGACCCAGGGATCACCAGAACTTACGCGATAGGATAGATTATAACCCCTTGCATCATTAATCGTAAATTCGATTTGCGCACCTCCATTACTACAGGTACCGTCGATACCACTTACTGTAACATCTGGGGGTAGCAACTCTTCTACATTAGATGAGGCTGTTATCGTACAACCATTACTATCCGTTATAATAAAATCATATGTTCCAGCAGCACTTACCGTATGTATCGTTGTACCCGTATTGCTTACAACATCTCCAAATGATGGTTGTACTGGGCCTCCATTGACCGTAAAGGTGTAAGGAGCTGAACCACCACTTGTATTCAATGTAATATCTACATCAGAAATCGTTGAACAACCAAAACTACTATTAACTTCAGTCGATGCATCCAAGGCATTTAATCCTGCACCGATTACTATTGGATTACCTGATGTATCCAAACTTTGACGTGGCGGGTCTATACCATTAAGAGGGTCTCCCGTACATTGCTGTGTCTCTACCTGAACGGTATAAGTTCCAAAACCTACCGCTGAAAATGTATATGGATTGTCCGATATAAAAGCTGTAAACTCTTGTGCTACCCCGCTAGAGTTCAAGAGTGTATATTTATAAGGTCCCGGTACATTATTGGCAGTAACCGTTATACTCCCCGTATCACCGTTACATTGGGCATCTGTAAAAGTTGCTTGGATATCAATATCCAGTTGATCAATTGTTATGGGTTCGTAAGGGTATTCACAGGTATTGGCTGTATTTCTTAACCTAGCAATTATGTTATATGTTCCCGAATTAAGATTATCAAAAATTGGTCCTTGCCATGAGGCACCTCCATCAATACTAAATTCGTAAGCACTGGAAAGGTTGGTTATCTGAATTCTTCCAGGAACCCCACAAATATTATCCTGCTTTACAAAGGTCTGGGTGATCGTACTTTTTTTAACTTTAAAATAAAAAGTCTGACCATCTGCTACCACGCGAAACTCCGCTCCCGTAGTTGCGGGAATCGTACTCGCATCTAAAGAAAACGTTTGACCAGAAGCTAAAGAGCTATAACATGAACCCGTATTTGGGCAATCCTCATTAATATCCGGAGTACAACTACCCCCTAGAACTTCCCAGGATACAGAACTGTATGGCCCACCGGAAAGACTGATTGTTCGATCATCGAAATCACCACAAAGATTAAATCTGGCAACAGTGAAACCTTGAACGCTACATCCAACCTCTTCATCGGCTCCTTGTATAATTGTTGTAAACATTGCCGAGGAAACGGCACCAGTTTCAATCTGAACAAAAGAGGGATTGTTAACAGCTAAATTCTTTTCGACCGCAATTTTACTTGGAGGTGTTTTTTCAACAACTTTCTCAAGCGCATGTGCGACCTCAACAAACAACACGTTAACATTAGAGTTTGCTATAGCTGTGGAACCGACTACTGATATAATTATCAGCAATAGCGTATACAGCGTATACCGCGGTTTTTTTGAGAGCATAGGTTAAGTCGAGTTTTGGTAAGAACAATGAAGACTTTGGGAATCTTTACTATTCTTTAGTGTAATTCTTTCTACTTATAAATTCTATTTATCTTTAAACAAATAATTTCATTACCATATAACATATTTCTAACGTAGACCTATGAAAAAAAGTATCCTTTGTCTTCATCTTTTCGTTGTAATGCTTAATTTTTCATGTGGGCAAAACACTGAAAACAAAGTAATTACACCTGAAACAGTTCCATTCACAAGTGTGTTGTACGTCGATGAGCTACAAGTACCATGGGGCTTTACCTTTCTTCCTGAAGGAGGAATGTTAATTACAGAAAAATCTGGTAAATTAATTCATTTTTTAAACGAGAAAAAGACGATTATCGGTAATATTCCCGAGATTTATCAACGGGGTCAAGGTGGCTTATTGGATATTGAACTTCATCCAAAATACGAGGAAAACGGATGGATTTATATCTCCTACGCTTCTCCACAAGGAGATGAAAAAGGAGGACATACCGCTATCATGCGTGCCAAGATAAAAGATAACGAATTAGCAGAAAATCAGTTATTGTACAAAGCGGGGCCCAACACTACCAAAGGGCAACATTTTGGTTCTCGTATAGTGTTCGATGATGAAGGATATCTCTATTTTTCCATTGGTGAACGTGGCGCCAGAGATGTAAATCCACAGGATATTAAAAGAGATGGTGGTAAAATTTACAGAATGTTCGATGATGGACGTATTCCTTCTGACAATCCCTTTGTAAACGAAGAAGGTGCAAAAACCGCAATTTACAGTTATGGTCATAGAAATCCGCAAGGGTTAATAAAACATCCTGAAAACGGACAAATATGGGACCATGAACACGGACCACGGGGTGGCGATGAAATAAATAGTATTAAAAAAGGCGCAAACTATGGTTGGCCACTAGTAACCTATGGAATCAATTACAGTGGCACCACAATCACGGACAAACAAGAAATGACTGGAATGGAGGGGCCTTTACACTACTGGGTTCCTTCGATAGCCCCTAGCGGAATGGCTTTTGTAACTTCAGATAAATACCCTGGTTGGAAAGGAAGCTTATTGGTAGGGTCTTTAGCATTTCAATACTTAGAGCGCTTAGTATTAGATGGAACTACAGTTACCCGCAGAGAAAAGTTACTGGCAGGAGAAGGCAGAGTGCGCGCAGTAGAAGAAGGGCCTGATGGATTAATTTACGTTGCCGTTGAAGGTAAAGGCATTTACAAACTTGTACCTAAATCGTAATAGACATGAAAGCTTCCGTTTTTTTATATTTTATTGTTGTCATAGTTTTAGGTGTATCGCTTTTTCAAGAACCACAATTAAAGGAAAGTATGCAACGTGGTAGTGAAATCTATTCGGATTTTTGTGTAACATGCCATTTAGCTAATGGAGAAGGTGTCGCTCACGTTTTTCCACCTTTGGCAAATTCTGACTACTTAGTTAAAAACAGGATGGCCAGTATTAAAGGAGTAAAATATGGACAGCAAGGAGAAATAGTAGTCAACGGTGTTACATATAATAGTGCGATGGCTCCGCTTGGGCTAGAAGATGAAGAAGTTGCCGATGTTATGAATTTTATCCTTAACTCTTGGGGAAATAACTCGGACAAAATGGTGACCCTTGAGGAGGTAAGCGCTATAAAAAAATAATTATTTTACTTTTTCTTGCCGGCTTCTAATGCCCTTTTCACGGAGCCATGTTCCTTCAATAATTTTTCAGCTTCTTCATATGCAATGCCCAAACCTTCTACGATATATCTAGTCCCTCTATCCACAAGTTTATCATTGCTTAATTGCATATTCACCATCTTATTCCCTTTAACCCGACCAATACGTATCATTAATGCAGTAGAAATCATATTAAGAACTAATTTTTGTGAAGTTCCACTTTTCATTCGGGTACTTCCAGTTACAAATTCCGGTCCTACATTGACCGCCATTGGAATATCAGCCAATTGAGCCAAAGGAGAACCGGGGTTATTTGTAATACCTCCGGTTAAAATACCTCTTTGTTTCGCATCTTTAAGTCCTCCAAGAACATATGGCGTAGTACCAGAAGCCGCAATTCCGACCACCACATCACTAGCAGTTATCGCATGTTCTTCCAAATCTAGCCAAGCTTGTTTTGTATCATCCTCTGCATTTTCCACCGCTTTTCTAATGGCCGTATCTCCACCGGCAATCAGTCCAACGACACGTTCATGAGGCATTCCAAAAGTTGGTGGTATCTCCGAAGCATCAAGAATACCCAGTCTACCGCTTGTTCCTGCTCCTATGTAAAACAGTCTTCCTCCTTTTTCAAAACGTTCACTCAGTTCATCCACTAATTGGGTAATTTGAGGTATCACTTCTGCCACTGCATCCGCTATTTTCCTATCCTCATTATTCATGTTAACCAAAATAGTATTGGTATCCATGAGTTCTAAATTGTTGTGGTTGGAAGGAGTTTCCGTTATCTTTTGGTAAGCCATATTTATAGTATTCTAATATCGTTATTTTTAAAAGCAATAAGGAGTTTATCTTCCGGGTCCAATTCCGTAATCATGGTATTAATAGTGTTGATATCACATGTTTTATACCGATGCTGGGAATTCAATTTTTCGGAAATTGATAGTAAAACTGTTTTTTTCGATGCCTTGATAACCGCTTTTTTTATTTGCACAATATCCCAATCAAATTCTGTTAATCCATATATAGCATCTACATAACCTGTACCTATAAAAGAATAATCTACTCGAATCTCGGACAGGTTATGAATAGCATTAGCACCAATGGAAATCTGGGCTTCTTTAGCTATTTGACCTCCAATGGATATAACAGTGACATTAGGTTTGCTAGAGAGCTCCATAGCTACGGGTAAACTAATCGTGAAACAGGTAAGGTGGAGTGTATCTGGAATAAGTCTTGTCATTTCCAAACAAGTGGTGCCTCCGTCAATAAAAATTACTGCACCGTCATTGAGCATGGTAATCGCCTTATTAGCAATAGTGGTTTTATCCTCTAGGGCATATATGTTGTTGTTTCTAGCACTATTGGTTGTAAAACCCAACGAAATTGCCCCACCGTGGACCTTCCGCAATTTTTTTTCTGCATCCAATTCTTTAACATCTCTTCTAACAGTATCAATAGAAACATCAAGAGTTTCTGCTATGTCAGTCAATAGAATCCGATTATGAAGTTCAACTTCATTTAATATGGTCTGCTGTCGTTCTTCCTTTAACATTATGGCGCATCGTTCTTTAAACTAATGCAAAGATAATCAAATAATTCATTTGCAGCTTTATACAGTTATATGTAAACATATTATTAATTAATTCTTAATTAAAGCAAAAAACAGCAAATTATATTGCACAAAACAGCAATAAATAAATTTATTGCATATATTTGCTTGATTTTAATTTATAAATAATCCGTTATTCATCTGGTATGAAAAGTATTGAAACTAAAGAACGTACTGCTATTACTTATCAACCCGTAGGTCAATTTGAAGAGACCCGCTATGAGAAAATTCACAATGTTATTTTCTCAGATTCTAACGAAGCCTCTATTAGGGTTGCTGAAGAAATCGCCGACCTTATCAGAAAAAAACAAGCACAAAAAAAGAATTGCGTGCTAGGTTTAGCCACGGGCTCCTCCCCTATTCGGGTTTATGAAGAACTCGTGCGCCAACACAAAGAGGAAGGTTTAAGTTTTAACAACGTAATAACCTTTAATCTAGATGAATACTTACCGATGGAGAAAAGTAACATACAGAGTTACTACTACTTTATGCACGAACACCTCTTCAACCATGTAGACATCCCTGCGGAAAACGTTCATATCCCCGATGGTACGGTTGCTAGTGATAAAACAGTGACTTATTGCCTGTCTTACGAGAGAAAAATCAAGGAGCATGGCGGTCTCGATTTTCAACTCTTGGGAATTGGGCGTACCGGACATATTGGGTTTAACGAGCCTGGGTCTCACTTCAATTCCGGAACTAGGGTAATTACACTGGACCATATCACTAGAGTTGATGCAGCTCCTTCATTTCTGGGAATTGACAACGTTCCAAGAAAAGCAATCACAATGGGAATTGCTACCGTACGGAAAGCGAAACGGATTGTGCTCCTAGGTTGGGGTGAAAATAAAGCAGGTATAATTAAAAAAACGATTGAAGGTGATATTTCATCTCACGTTCCGGCAACATATTTACAAGAACATAAGAACTGTACGTTCGTTTTGGACAAGGGTGCAGGAAGCAAACTTACCAGAAACGAAACACCTTGGTTGGTGGATACTTGCGAATGGACAGAAGAACTTATTTCCAAAGCTATGGTGTGGCTTTGCGAAAAAACAGGAAAAACGGTATTGAGTTTAACAGATAAAGATTACAATGATAATGGCATGGCCGATCTATTGGCATTAGAAGATTCTTATGATTTGAACATAAAGATGTTCAATAAACTACAACATACCATTACCGGTTGGCCAGGTGGAAAGCCAAATGCAGATGATACCAACCGTCCGGAAAGAGCAACACCGGTAAAAAAGCGTGTAATCATTTTCAGTCCACATCCGGACGATGATGTTATTTCCATGGGAGGAACTTTTGATAGGCTGGTAGAACAAGGGCACGAAGTACATATCGTATATCAAACTTCTGGGAACATTGCCGTATCGGATACCGATGCGCGAAAGTATGCTGAAATTGCCATGCAGATACATCCTTCCGAAAAAGCTCAGAAAATTATAGATGCTATTTCTCAAAAAAATGAAAGTAGGCTAGATTCCAGTGAAGTAAGGCGTCTAAAAGGGAATATCAGACGAGGCGAATCTTATGCGGCCACGAGGTATATGGGGCTAAAAGACACCAATGTTCACTTTTTGGATTTACCTTTTTACGAAACGGGCACCATCAAAAAAAATAATCTTTCTGAAGATGATATTATCATCATGATGGATGTGATACAACAGATAAAACCGCATCAAATTTTTGCTGCGGGAGACCTTGCAGACCCACATGGAACGCATAAAGTATGCTTAGACGCCGTGTTGGAAGCAATGAAGAGGCTACAAACCGAATCTTTTATGGAAGAATGTTGGTTATGGCTATACAGAGGCGCATGGCATGAGTGGGATATTAATGAAATTGAAATGGCGGTTCCTATGAGTCCTAGCCAAGTAATGAAAAAGAGAAATGCCATATTCTGTCATCAATCACAGAAGGATGGTGTAATGTTCCAAGGCGATGATTCAAGAGAATTCTGGATGAGGGCTGAAGAACGCAACAGAGATACGGCAAACAAGTACAAAGCACTAGGAATGGCTTCATATGCAGCCATGGAAGCATTTGTAAGACATAAATTTTGATTCGTAGCAAACTACCTACTATCTTGGGCCCGCTGCTTTACATTAAACCCATTGACGATGCCAATAAATCTATGATAAAAAAGGCTTATTTTAGTGCATAAATAGGCTCTTTCCACACTATGTCAAAACGCTTTCAACTGCTTCTTATACTTCTTAGCCTTAGCTCTTGTGGGGTTTTCAATTCTTTTGAGAAAAGTCCAAAAAGAGAGTTTAGAGGGGTTTGGATAGCCACAGTCGTAAATATAGACTGGCCAAAAAATGGCAATGACACGGCCGATAAACAAAAGGCCGACTTCTTAAAAATATTGAACTTTTACCAACAACAGAATTATAATGCTGTTATCGTCCAGATTAGAGCGGCCGGGGATGCATTCTACCCCTCAGAATTTGCTCCGTGGTCCAGGTTTTTTACCGGGGTAGAAGGAAAAGAACCCAACTGGAGCGAAGACAATTTAGCCTGGATGATTTTGGAAGCACATAAAAGAGGTATGGAATTTCATGCTTGGTTAAATCCGTATCGTGCCACATTTGATGAGGATTTTGAAATACTTAGTGAAACCCATGATTATTGCACGCATCCGGAATGGATGATACATTACGGTAAAAAAAATTACTACAACCCTGGACTTCCGGAAGTAAGAACTCAATTTTCAAAAATTATCGCAGAAATAGTTGCTAATTATAATATAGATGCTATTCATTTTGATGATTATTTCTACCCTTACAAGATAAAAGATGCCGTTTTTAATGATTCTGTATCTTATAACACCTACGCCCAAGAAAACCAATCTTTAGATGACTGGAGGCGTAGTAACATAGATTCTTTGGTGAAAAATACGCATCGAACCATAAAATCGATAAAACCATGGGTACAATTCGGAATTAGTCCATTTGGAGTATGGAAAAATAATTCGACAGATCCAAAAGGCTCCGCTACTAAAGCAGGGCAAACTACTTATGAGGACCTATACGCAGACCCTTTACTTTGGATGAAAGAGGGTTGGATAGATTATTTAGCCCCGCAAGTATATTGGAGCATGGACCTGCCAGTGGCATCACACAAAACGATAGTTGACTGGTGGGCAAGAAATAACAATGACACCAAGCTGTATATTGGTAATGGGGCCTATAAGGTTAGAAATAATAACGATGAAGCGTGGTCAGATAAAAAAGAACTACCAAATCAATTAAAATTAGCCCGCGAGACTCCAGAAATAGATGGAAACATTCTATTCAGTGCTAAATCTTTACTTAACAATAATACGGACGTAACGCAATATATCAAGAGGAAACTATATAGTAGACCTTCACTTACACCCATCAAGAAAAAAAATACAAATCCAATAAACAAAGTAAAACTTGTGCTACAATCACAAGATTCCGAAAATGTGAATTTCACGATTCTTAATCAAGAAAAATACCAATATGCTTTGTTGTACAAATCTGGCCGAAAGGTAAAACCTGAGTATCCGATAAAAAAGTTACTGGAGAAAATTCTTATAACCAAGAAATCGAAAATTATAAGAATTCCAAAGGATAAAATATCAGGAAATTACTTTGGACTTTCATTTTTAGATAGATATGGAAGAGAAACCAGACCAGTTGTTTTACATTTAAAGGAAATTAACCAGCATGATTCAGAAGAATAAATGGGCCTGGGCCTGGGTCCCGACACTCTATTTTGCGCAAGGTTTACCATACGCCTTGGTAGTAACAGTATCCGTTATTATGTACAAAAGATTGGGTTTTAGTAATGCTGACCTAGGTTTATACACTAGTTTATTGTATTTGCCTTGGGTCATTAAACCCTTGTGGAGCCCGTTTGTTGATTTAAAAAGCACCAAACGTAATTGGTTTTTAGGAATGCAGCTTTTGGCTTCAGTGGCACTTTTAGCAATCGGGTTAACACTGCCAACCAACATTTTCTTTGTAACCAGCTTAGCCTGTTTTTGGATGGTAGCTTTTGCCTCTGCTACAAACGATATTGCTACCGATGGTTATTATATGATCGGCTTAACCGAGGACAATCAGTCTTTCTTCGTTGGCATGCGAAGCGTATTCTACAAATTGGCAAATGTCACAGGACAAGGGTTACTTGTGGTGCTTGCAGGATTTTTAGAAAACAAATATGGTGATAATACCAAGGCATGGTCCTACACGATGATTTGCGCCGGTTCTATTATGCTCTTCATGACGCTAACAAATTTCATCGCCACACCAAAATTTGAAAGTTCGGATGCTATCGTCCTAGAGAAACCTAAGGGGTTTTGGGAGGTTTTTGTTTCATTCTTTAAAAAACCGGGTATGGGAATGGCCATCACTTTTATTCTATTCTTTAGACTTGGGGAATCGCAATTAGTTAAAATGGCCTCGCCCTTTCTATTGGACCCGACATCGGTAGGAGGTCTTGGATATAGTACTTCAGAAGTAGGGACAATTTACGGTACTATAGGCGTCGTTTTCTTAACCGTTGGAGGTATTTTAGGAGGTATATTAATATCAAGGGATGGCTTAAAAAAATGGATGCTACCCATGCTTATTTCCCTTAACGCTCCCAACGCACTTTATGCCATATTAGCATTAACGGGAACTACTGAAGCTTGGGCCGTGACAGGAACCGTAATTGTGGAACAATTTGGCTATGGTTTTGGTATCGCTGGTTTTATGGTATATCTCATTTATGTGGCTGAAGGAAATTCAAAAACCTCTCATTATGCCCTAGCAACTGGATTTATGGCATTAGGGATGATGTTGCCCGGATTAATCAGTGGTTTTATGCAAGAGTGGTTAGGTTACGATGGATTCTTTATTTGGGTAGTAGTAGCGGCACTACCGGCATTTATATTATTGAAGTTTATAAAATATCCCCCAAATTTTGGTAAGGCAAAAGCAGAAGATAAATTATGATGGATTACTTTAGTGCTGAGAAACAACTTTCATTAGAAGAAAAAGTTGGGCAACTTTTTATGCCTGCGGCATTTATTAATGATACAGAAGAGGAGGTTCAAGAACTTGAGTCACTTATAACAAAACATGCCATAGGAGGTATCTGCTTTTTCCATTCAAGAGCTAGTGCGGCCACCAACTACGAAGGAAAAAAACCCGTTGTATACAATGAAAATAGTCTAGAGGTTCTAAAATCCCTAATTAACAGGTATCAAAAAATTTCAAAATATCCACTTCTAATAGCTATAGACGCCGAATGGGGCCTGGCTATGCGTATAGAAAATACAACAAAATACCCGTATGCCATAACACTTGGAGCCATCCAGGACGATGTATCACTAATCTATGAAGTAGGGAAAAACATTGCCAAGGATTGTAAAAGCGCAGGTATCCATTGGAATCTTTCCCCTGTTACGGATATAAATAATAATCCGAGGAATCCTGTAATTGGTTACCGTTCTTTTGGAGATAACAGGGAGAGCGTTACTTCAAAATCCATTGCATACGTAAAAGGCACGGAGAGTGAAGGTATTTTGACGAGTGCTAAACATTTTCCCGGCCATGGAGATACGGCAACAGATTCGCATCTGGGGCTTCCCGTCATCAATAAATCAAAAGAAGAACTACTTGAAAATGAACTATATCCGTTTCAAAAATTAATAAATGAAGAAGTAGATAGTGTAATGGTAGGCCATTTATCCGTTCCTGCTCTTTCAATGGACGAAAATATGCCTTCAAGCATTTCAAAAAATATAATCAAAGGGGTGTTAAGAGAAGAAATGCAATTTAAAGGCGTAGTTATCTCCGATGCGCTAAATATGCATGCAGTTTCAAAAAACTATCCTGTGCCTGGTGAATTAGAATGGTTGGCATTTGATGCTGGAAATGACGTCTTATGCTTTGCGGAACATACCAAAGAGGGTATTGAAAGAATCTTGGAGAACGCTTACGAAAATCAAATTAACGAAAGCTTTCAGCGTGTTTGGAAACTAAAAGAAAAAGCCATAAATAATGTAAAGAACAGTAATGATACTTCTGCACCAAATTGGGAGGCAAAAAACCTAAATTACGCAATTGCGGAAAAAAGTCTCACCCTCTTAAAAGGTTCTGATAAGGAAATAGCTGAATTCAGAAATACGGACTTTTGTACTGTAACCTTTAAACGATTTAATGAAAAGGAAACCAGCGCAGAAATCTTAGCGTCGTTAGCACTTTTAAAATCCGAGGTCTCTAGAGAGAATGAAGTACTTCTATTACTAACTCCACCACACGTAAAACCAGTAGATAACTTTGGTTTTTTAGAAGAGGAAATTAACTTCGTCAATCAGTTATTGGCAGAAAAGAAAGTAGTGCTCTATCATTATGGGAATCCATATGCCTTGAAACACTTTGAACTAGAAAAATCACTAGCAACTGTAGTGGTATATCAAGATTTTTCTGAATTTCAAGAAGTTGCTACCTCCCATTTTTTAGGCAAGACAAAAGCGATGGGAAAATTACCGTTTCAACTAAAAGCTAACGCATTTTAAATTGTTTTAACCGATATGAAAAAATATAAGATTCTAGGACTAATGTCCGGTACTTCCTTAGATGGATTAGATCTTGCTTACTGCCATTTAGAAGATATCAACGGGAAATGGGAGTATAAAATAAAGAATACTAAAAGTGTAAGCTACACGGAGGAGCTGCAATTGGAGCTTAAAGATTCCATTCATCTATCGGCAGAGCGTTTACTTGGATTTCATAACACCTATGGTACTTGGCTGGGCGAACAGGCAAAAAACTTCATTGAAGAAGAAAAACTCGAAGTAGATTATATTGCAAGTCACGGACATACATCACATCATAGACCAGAATTGGGATTGACCTTTCAGATGGGTTCGGGACAGCATCTGGCCAATGCGGCCGCTACAAGGGTCATTTGTGATTTTAGGTCAAACGACTTGGCATTAGGTGGTCAAGGAGCACCCTTGGTGCCTATTGGAGATCACTTATTTTTTGGCGCCTACGATTTTTGCTTAAACCTAGGAGGTATCAGTAACATTTCATTTGAACTAAAAAACAAGCGTATTGCCTATGATATTGGTCTGGCGAACATGATATTGAATTATATTACTCAAAAAATAGGGTTGGCCTATGACCAAGGTGGCGAAATGGCAAGGTCGGGTAAAATCAATTCCGTTATGTTGCAACGTCTTAATGATTTAAAGTATTACCTCTTACCACATCCAAAATCTATAGGGTACGAGTGGTTTTTAGAAGAAGTAGTGCCTATTGTGGAGGATACCAAGGATAGTGTAGAAAATCTTTTGCACACAGCAATACATCACATCTGTGAAAAAGTTGCGCAACAAATACAACTCAACTCCAGAAATGACGAACAACAAGTATTGGTTACCGGTGGGGGAGCCCTGAATATTTTTCTAATTGATATTTTAAAGGAAAAGCTTGGAGAACAGACTACTGTAATTGTTCCAGAACCGATTTTGATAGAATTTAAAGAGGCGCTTGTATTCGCATTGATGGGTGCTTTACGCATAGAACGCAAAATAAACGTACTAAGTTCAGTAACAGGCGCAAAACGAGATTCTTCCAGCGGTGTTATTTACCTCCCTAATTAATAGATTTAAATAAAAAGCGAAAGAAAAAATAATAAAATGTCAGAAAAACAAAGAAAAGCAACGGCCTATTGGAAAGAAAATGTGAGGTATCTTTTTGTTCTTCTCACCATTTGGTTCTTGGTATCTTACGGAGCAGGTATTTTATTCAAAGACGCCTTGGATAGTATAAAGTTAGGAGGCTTTAAATTAGGTTTTTGGTTTGCCCAGCAAGGAGCTATATATGTTTTTGTAGTACTCATATTTGTTTACGTCCGGCTTATGAACAAACTCGATAAAAAATATGGTTATGATGAATAGTTAGCAGTTAGCAAAAAATAATTCTAATAACAAACAACGAAAAACAATTAACGAACAACGAAAAAAGAAGAACTAACAACGAACAACAGGAAACAAACACTAAATAACCAAAAAACCACCAAATGACTGTTCAAACCTGGACGTATTTACTTGTCGGAATAACCTTTGCCCTTTACATAGGAATTGCAATATGGTCTAGAGCCGGCTCTACAAAAGAATTTTATGTGGCTGGTGGCGGAGTTTCACCACTAGCAAATGGTATGGCCACGGCAGCAGATTGGATGTCAGCGGCTTCTTTCATTTCAATGGCGGGCATTATCGCTTTTGCAGGATATGACGGCTCTGTATACCTGATGGGTTGGACGGGTGGTTATGTACTTTTAGCGCTTTTGCTAGCTCCTTACCTCCGCAAATTCGGAAAATTCACGGTTCCTGATTTTATCGGTGACCGATACTATTCAAAAACGGCACGCATAGTTGCCGTTATCTGTGCACTTATTGTCTCTTTTACCTACGTCGCAGGACAGATGCGAGGCGTAGGTGTGGTATTCTCACGTTTTCTTGAAGTAGATATCAACACAGGTGTGATCATTGGTATGATTATCGTATTATTTTATGCAGTACTTGGTGGTATGAAAGGAATCACCTATACCCAAGTAGCACAATATTGTGTATTGATTTTTGCTTTTATGGTACCTGCTATTTTTATTTCTATTCAAATGACGGGAAACCCTATTCCGCAACTAGGTATGGGCACTACCCTATCAGATGGTTCGGGAACTTATTTACTAGATAAGCTAGACGGACTTTCGACCCAACTTGGATTTAACGCGTATACGGATGGTTCAAAATCTGTAACGGACGTATTTGCCATTACACTGGCATTAATGGTAGGTACAGCAGGGTTGCCACATGTCATCGTTCGTTTTTTTACGGTAAAAAGAGTGAAAGATGCCAGAAAATCTGCCGGACTGGCACTTTTACTAATTGCTATTTTATATACCACGGCTCCTGCCGTTGCCGTATTCGCCAGAACGAATATGATAAATACCGTAAGCAATAAGGAATACAGTTCCATGCCAGAATGGTTCAAAAACTGGGAAACTACAGGTTTATTAAGCTTCACGGACAAGAACAACGATGGTCTTATTCAATACCTTGCTGATCCTGAAAAAAATGAACTTATTGTAGACAGGGATATAATGGTACTGGCCAACCCAGAAATTGCCAATCTACCCGCTTGGGTAATTGCGTTGGTGGCGGCTGGCGGACTTGCTGCAGCACTATCTACAGCGGCAGGTTTGTTACTGGTAATATCCGCATCCGTTTCTCACGATTTGATAAAAAAAGTTTTTCGTCCAAATATTTCAGAAAAAGGAGAACTCTGGGCGGCAAGAGGTGCTGCTACTGTTGCAGTAATTATTGCAGGGTATTTCGGAATAAATCCACCCGGATTTGTTGCTGCGGTAGTCGCTTTGGCATTTGGCCTGGCGGCAGCTTCATTCTTCCCGGCAATAGTTCTTGGTATCTTTTACAAAAAAATGAACAAAGAAGGAGCTATCGCTGGTATGGTCGTCGGTATTTTATTGATGTTATTCTATATGACCAAGTTCAAATTTGGTTGGTTCGGTGGAGGAACGCAGGCCGATTGGTGGTTTGGAATATCTCCTGAAGGCTTTGGTAGTATAGCTATGCTCGCTAATTTTATAGTAGCCATAATCATACTTCAATTTACGCCTAGCCCACCTCAAAACGTGCAGGATATTGTAGAAAATATTAGAATTCCAAGTGGCGCAGGTGAAGCATCCGACCATTAATTATTATTTTAGTTAAAATCTATTTTTTAAGATGAGTAATTACCACATAAAACATTTAGAAGAGTATTATCAAGTGTACCGTAAATCGGTTCGAAATCCAGAAGCATTTTGGGAAGAAATAGCCGAAGAACACTTTGTTTGGCGTAAAAGATGGAATAAGGTACTCAGCTGGGATTTTTCCAAACCTGAGGTAAAGTGGTTTGAAGGTGCGCAATTAAATATTACCGAAAATTGTTTAGACCGCCATTTACCCACCCGTGGTGATAAAACCGCTATTCTTTTTGAACCCAACGACCCCAAAGAAGAAGCGGAACACATTAGCTATCATCAGTTACACGAACGGGTATGCAGAATGGCAAATGTGCTTTTAGAAAAAGGCATTAAAAAAGGGGATCGTGTGTGTATCTATCTTCCTATGATTCCAGAACTGGCCGTATCGGTTTTAGCTTGTGCACGTATCGGAGCCATACATTCGGTAGTTTTTGCCGGTTTTTCGGCAAATGCATTATCAACACGTATCAATGATTCAGATTGTAAAATGGTCATTACCTCTGATGGTTCTTACCGGGGTGCAAAAACTATCGATTTAAAAGGAATCGTAGATAAAGCCCTTGAAGATTGCGCGGGAGTACAATCGGTTTTGGTAGCCAAAAGAATCAATAGCACTATTGAAATGAAACAAGGTCGTGACGAATGGCTACAGCCCTTATTGGACAATGCCTATGCAGACCATGTTGCTGAGATAATGAATGCAGAAGACCCCTTATTCATCTTGTATACCTCTGGATCTACAGGAAAACCAAAAGGCATGGTACATACAACAGCTGGTTATATGGTTTACACGGCCTATACCTTCAAAAATGTTTTTCAATATAAAGAAGAAGATGTTTATTGGTGCACTGCTGATATCGGTTGGATCACTGGCCACTCCTATATTGTTTACGGACCCTTAGCAAATGGAGCTACAACGGTAATGTTCGAAGGTGTTCCCTCCTACCCGGACTTTGGAAGGTTTTGGGATGTTGTTCAAAAACATAAAGTAACGCAGTTTTATACGGCCCCAACCGCCATCAGGGCACTTGCAAAGGAAAATTTAGATTTTGTAGAAAAATATGACCTTTCTAGTTTAAAGGTCTTAGGATCGGTTGGCGAACCCATAAACGAAGAAGCATGGCATTGGTACAATAATAATGTTGGTAAAAAAAACAGCCCTATCGTAGATACTTGGTGGCAAACAGAAACAGGTGGTATAATGATAACACCTATACCCTATGTAACGCCCACTACCCCTACCTATGCCACTCTACCATTCATTGGTATACAACCCGCACTAATGGATGAGCATGCGAAAGAAATAAAAGGCAACCAAGTAGATGGCAGACTTTGCATTAAATTCCCTTGGCCATCCATGGCGCGAACCATATGGGGCAATCATGAACGCTACAGAGACACTTATTTTTCCGCCTATGAGAATATGTATTTTACGGGTGACGGTGCCTTAAGAGATGCGGTAGGCTATTATCGTATTACAGGACGTGTAGATGATGTCATCATTGTTTCTGGCCATAATCTAGGAACGGCTCCAATAGAGGACTCTATTAATGAGCACCCGGCGGTAGCTGAATCTGCCATCGTAGGATTTCCACATGATGTTAAAGGGAATGCCCTTTATGGTTACGTCATTCTAAAAGAAATAGGAGAAGATAGAAATCGAGATAATTTAAAAAAAGAAATTAACCAGCAAATAACGGAACAGATCGGCCCTATTGCCAAGCTAGATAAAATTCAGTTTGTGCCAGGACTTCCAAAAACAAGAAGTGGTAAAATTATGCGCCGTATACTGCGGAAAATAGCTGGCAAGGACACTTCTAATTTAGGGGATACAAGTACCTTATTAAATCCTGAGGTGGTTAAAGAAATTATGGATAATTCACTTTAGAACATAGGAAGTCATTCGCATTACGTATTCGCTTGCACTTGGTAGTTCTTACGATTTGCAAAGACCGTAAAAATCATAAGCGCCAATAAACCGCAAACACCTAGGCCCACAAAAAGTGGCCAGACCGTATCTTGTACAAAACTGCCAACATACAAAGAAATTGGTATGGATAGTATAGTTGATATAAATCCTGTTATCGCTGCGCCTATGCCTGCTATATGACCTATAGGTTCCATTGCAATAGACCTTAGGTTGCCCCATACGAATCCTAGACAGAAAAAAAGGCAAGAAAGAAATAGTACCAAAACCCCTATACTAGGGTTGGCTTTGCCCCAGAACAACAGCACATAACTTAGCGCAATAAAGGTAAAACCAGATAGGGCGAACAAGGCCAATTTTCGCATTCCAAATCGAAGCACCAAAGTGCCGTTTAAAAATGTGGACAACCCAATAGCAATAGCTAGGCCTGCGAATATGTAAGGAAAAGATTCTTTCAAATGATATTGGTCTTCAAATACATGTTGCGCCGAACTCAAGTAAACAAGAAATGAACCCGTAATTAAACCTGAAATTATAGTACAAGAAACAGTTTCTTTATATTTAAAAACTTCCTTGGTTCCCATTAAAAATATAGCTCCTGAAAAGGGAACTTTATATTGCGGTTTTAGCGTCTCAGGCTGTCTTTTCCAAAACCAAACCCCTATCAATAATGCAAAAAACAACTGCATGTAAAATATAGCCTCCCAACCCATACTGTCCAGTATAAGTTTCCCAATGGCGGGAGCTACTACAGGTATTAAAATAAAAAATGCGGTTACAAAAGACATAATTCTGGCCATATAATCTCCACTGTACGTATCCCTGATAATAGAGATACTAATTGTTCTTGGAGCGGAAAGTCCAATCCCCTGCAAAATACGACCAACTACCATCCACTCTAAAGAAGGTGCTAAAACACAGATCACACTTGCCAAGGCAAATAGCACAAAACCAAAATAGACTACTGGCTTTCTACCAAAACTGTCCGATAAAGGTCCAAAAAATAATTGCCCCACGCCAAGACCAAGAAAAATCATGACAATAAGCAACTGATTATCGGTTGGGTCCAAACTATTAATAGCAACTCCAATTTCAGCTATGGCAGGTAAAAGCGCATCTATAGCAAGGGCTACAATAGACATCAAAGAAGCCATTAAAGCTATAAATTCAAAATTTGGTTTTACCTGATCTTTTTGCATTGCGCAAAAGTAATTCTAAACCCCTTAAGGTCGCTTATAAAAGTTCATTTTTAAGTTTAGTAGAAAATTGATTCGTTAATCTGTATTTTTGTTCAAAATAACGTTGGATGCTTATTATTGGAATTGCAGGAGGAACAGGTTGCGGGAAGACTACTGTGGTAAATCAAATTATCAATGAACTTCCCAATGAAGAAGTCGGTGTTATTTCCCAGGATTCTTACTATAACGATCTTTCCCATTTAAGTTTAGAGGAGCGAAGAAAAACCAACTTTGACCATCCAAACTCCATTGATTTCTCATTACTGACCGAACATTTAAAGAAATTAAAAACAGGCGAATCCATTGAGCAACCTGTTTATTCTTTTTTAGAATGTAATAGGACGAAAAAAACGATTCCTACGCACCCTAGGAAAGTGATGATTGTAGAGGGCATCTTGATTATGACCAATCCTGAAATCAGGAACATGTTCGATATAAAGATTTTTGTACATGCAGATACCGATGAACGTTTAATTCGAAGATTAAAGAGAGATGTGAACGAACGTGGTTGGAATCTGGACGAGACCTTGGAAAAATACCAGTCCGTCATTAAGCCCATGCACGACCAATTTATAGAACCAACGAAAGAATACGCGGACATCATTATTCCCAATAATAAATATAATACCGTCGCAGTAGAAATAGTGCGCAGTATTATCAACGAAAAATTAGCTGAGAACTAATGGGCTTGAAAGAACTTAAAAATAAAAAATGGTTTAAAGTGCTTACCAATATGTACGTATTGGTACTTACTGCTTTTGTTGTTTGGATGGTTTTCTTTGACACCAACTCACTACTCATTCACTTAGAGCTTAAGAAAGAAATTAAAAAATTGGAGAAAACCCAAGATTTCTTAAAAAAGGAGATTAGCAAGGATAAAAAAATTATAGAAAAATTATCTGACGAACAGGAACTTATGAAATTCGCAAGGGAGGAATACTATCTTAAAAAGAAGAACGAAGAAATTTATCTAATTGAATATCAAGATAGTTTAAAAGCTTCTATAGAAAACCAATAGTAGTACTTTCAGCTCTAAAATAGACCACTCTAAAACCCTAAGTACTTAATAATTAAAAGTTTAACATGGTTTTTAGTAAAACGTATCGGTTATTCACCTAGTGTTAACAAAATCCTTTCCCATACCCCGTAAATAATCGTATTTTTACAAACTAACTTACTATTCACATGAGCAAGATAATTGCTATTGCAAATCAAAAGGGTGGTGTTGGTAAAACAACCACCACCGTTAACTTAGCTGCCTCGCTAGGTGTGCTAGAGCAAAAGGTATTGTTAATCGATGCAGACCCCCAAGCAAATGCCACTTCAGGCTTAGGAATAAATGTGGACGGTGTTGAATTGGGTACATATCAACTTTTAGAACATACCAAGACCGCCAAAGAAACCATTATACAAACGACTTCTCCAAACGTTGACTTAATACCAGCTCACATAGATTTAGTGGCCATCGAGATTGAGTTAGTGGATAAAGAAGAGCGAGAGTATATGATGAAGAAGGCCATTTTAGAGCTTAAAGAAGATTACGATTATATTCTCATTGATTGCGCTCCTTCCCTTGGTTTACTTACTTTAAATGCCCTAACGGCAGCAGACTCGGTGATAATACCAATACAATGCGAATATTTTGCGTTGGAAGGCCTTGGTAAATTATTAAACACCGTTAAAAGCATACAACGTCTGCATAACCCGGAATTAGATATAGAGGGCATGCTATTGACGATGTACGACTCAAGATTACGCTTATCGAATCAGGTGGTAGAAGAGGTTCGTAAGCATTTTGGCGATATGGTTTTTGATACCATCATACAACGAAACGTACGATTAAGCGAAGCTCCAAGTTATGGGGAAAGTATTATAAAATATGACGCTTCTAGTAAAGGAGCAACAAATTACCTTAATATGGCCAATGAGGTAATTAAGAAAAATAAGCAGACAGTTTAAATGGCAAAAGCTACTAAAAAACAAGCACTGGGAAGAGGGCTCTCCGCGTTACTAAAAGACCCTGAAAACGATATCCAATCCGCTTCGGACAAGAATGCCGACAAAGTGGTAGGAAATATCATTGAGTTAGATTTAGCGCTTATTGAAGTGAACCCTTTTCAGCCCCGTTCAAATTTTAACGAAGAGAATTTACAGGAACTGGCAACTTCTATACGGGAATTAGGCGTTATTCAGCCTATAACGGTCAGAAAATTAAGTTTCAATAAATACCAGTTGGTCTCGGGCGAACGTAGATTTAGAGCTTCCAAGCTATTAGGACTAGAAACCATTCCTGCATATATCAGGATTGCCAATGACCAAGAATCCCTGGAAATGGCATTGGTAGAAAATATTCAACGCCAAGACCTAGACCCAATAGAAATTGCACTTTCATACCAAAGATTGATAGATGAAATAAGTTTAACCCAAGAAAAACTTAGCGAACGTGTTGGAAAGAAAAGATCTACTATTGCCAATTACCTAAGACTTCTAAAACTTGACCCAATTATTCAGACAGGTATGAGAGACGGGTTCTTAAGTATGGGTCATGGGCGAGCATTGGTAAATATTGACACACCTCAAGATCAGATAGCATTATACGAAAAAATTGTTGGTCAAAACTTATCCGTTAGGGATACGGAAAATGCCGTAAAACGCTTTAAAGCCAACATAGAGGATGATAAAGCGATGCCTGTGGTAGAAAAAACCACACCTAGTTATGTGCACAAGGGAATAAAGGAACTAGCAGCACATTTGGCCGTTCCTGTAGATATTAATACTTCTGGGAGTTCTAAAGGAAAAATAACGATACCTTTTAGATCTAAAGAAGAATTTGAAAGATTGATAAATCTTATTACGGGTGAATAAACTCTTGATAATCTTACTGATTTCATGTTCTTTTTGTCAGTTCATTCAGGCGCAAGAGGAAAATGAAGCAGAAATAACTTCCGAAACAGATAGCTTAAAAACTACATTAAGAGAAAACGGAGTTGTTATGCAGGACTCCCTGTTCAAAAAGAAAAAAGTACTAAACCCGTTAGCACCGAGTAAGGCAGCCTTCTATTCCGCTGCTATTCCTGGGCTTGGGCAAATCTATAATAAAAGATATTGGAAAGTTCCAATTGTTTGGGGTGCTATCGGTGGTAGTATTTACGCCTATACTTGGAATAATGACAACTACCAACGATTTAGGACTGCTTTTAAAAGAAGGCAAGCCGGTTTCACGGATGATGAATTTTTTGGAGAAGGGCCTACACCCATTTTAGACCAAGACATCTTAGAAAATCAACAGGAGCGATTCCAAGAAGATCGCGATCTTTGGCTGGTTGTTTCTATAGCGTTATACGCCCTTAATATAGTTGATGCCAACGTAGATGCCCATCTAAAACAATTCAACATAGACGATGATTTAAGTTTTGATTTTGAGCCATACTTAGACCTAAATCCAATTACAAATGACCCAAATTACGGCATGGCACTAACTATTAAATTTTAAAAAATGAAGATTGCGCTTTTTGGTTACGGTAAAATGGGACAGATGATAGAGCGTGTAGCCCTAGACAGAAATCACCAGATTACCGCTAAAATTGATATCGATACCACTCATATCGATTTTTCCAATATAGACGTGGCCATCGATTTTAGTATGCCGAATGCAGCGTTTGGAAACATTACTAAATGTATTGAAAATAATATCCCAATTATATCGGGCACCACAGGTTGGTTAGATGATTATGACAAAGCTGTAAGCCTTTGTAAAGAAAAAAAAGGTGCCTTTATCTACGCTTCTAACTTTAGTTTAGGTGTAAACTTGTTTTTTGAACTCAACTCCAAACTTGCTAAGATGATGAATCCTCTTAAGCAATACAATGTAAGCTTAGAAGAAATACATCATACTCAAAAATTAGATGCCCCTAGCGGAACGGCCATTACCCTCGCAGAAGGTATTCAGGAGAATTCCGAATACAAAGGATGGAAATTAGATGAAAAAGCTCCTAATTATATTCCCATATACTCAAAACGCATAGGAGATACACCAGGAACCCACACTACAGAATATCAAAGTAAGGTGGATAGCATTGAAATAAAACATACAGCTCACAATAGAGAAGGTTTCGCAGAAGGCGCGGTAATAGCAGCTGAGTGGATTGTTGGAAAAACAGGAGTTTTTTCCATGCGAGATGTGTTAAACCTTGGTTAAAAAAAGTAACTATTTTTGTCTTTTAAGACCTATGTTTCAATTACAATTTGGATTGGGCAATAAAATCACACAAAGCATTAGAAACAACGAACTATAAAAACTTTATTTATGAACGGTACCCAGTGGATTATTTTTATTCTGATTGTACAGGTTATCCATTTTCTAGGAACATGGAAACTCTATGTTAAAGCGGGTAGAAAAGCTTGGGAGGCGGCCATACCAATCTATAACGCAATTGTTTTAATGCAAATTATAAATAGGCCTAAATGGTGGGTTATTCTACTGTTCATTCCTATTATAAACCTTCTAATGTTTCCTGTTATTTGGGTAGAGACTATTCGCAGTTATGGCAGAAACAGTTTGTTAGAATCATGGTTAGTAGTGTTTACATTAGGTTTTTATATATACTATGTAAATTACGCGTTGGATGTAAAATATATCGAGAATAGAAGTTTACAACCAAAAACAGCTTTGGGAGAATGGGTGAGCTCTATAGTTTTTGCCGTGGTAGCCGCTACTTTGGTACACACTTATTTTATTCAACCCTACGTAATCCCTACAGGATCATTAGAACGAACATTAAGGATAGGTGATTTCCTATTTGTAAGTAAGTTTCATTATGGAGCAAGAACTCCAATGACTACAGTTGCAGCGCCAATGGTGCATGACACCCTACCCGTAGTTGGTGTCAAATCCTATTTAAACAAGCCTCAACTTCCGTATTTTAGGCTACCTGGGTTTACAAAAGTAGACCGAAATGATATTGTAGTTTTTAGTTGGCCGGCAGATACGGTACGTATATTCTTTAAAAAAGAAAAAGGAGTCAAAAAACCCATAGATAAAAAGTCTAATTACGTAAAAAGATGTGTGGGCCTTCCAGGAGATTCCTTAGAAGTACGCAATGGGTATGTGTTCGTAAATGGAGAACAGCTAGACCTTCCTGGAAGTGCAAAAACACAGTATGACTATATGATTTATAGTTCTAAAGGGGTTTCTTCACGATTATTAGATAAAATCGGAATTACTGAATTTACTAGAAAATATTTATCCAATCCTTTGAATCAGGAACAAGCCCAGGCCGTAAATCAGTATTTATTAGGATATAATCAGGCCGAAAACGGTCAGTTAGAACTTTACACCAAGGGCGCGGGGATACCTGCAAATACCATTAAAAAATATGGTTTGGCCCTAAGAGAAGTAACGGATAGACAGAGACAGGCTACCTTAACAGCTGACATGGTGAGTAATTTGCGGAAGGACGCGACCATAGACTCTGTGGTGCAGCAAATAAATCCAGAGGGAAGAAGAGGAGTAAATCTGTTTCCGCAAAGTCCTGACTATCCTTGGAATTATAGCCATATGGGAAAATTATACATTCCGCAGAAGGGAGCTACAGTTCCTTTGAACTTAAAAGTACTTCCACTTTACAAAAAGATTATTCGGGATTACGAAAAAAATGAAATCAGTGTTTCAGGAAATCAAATAAGTCTAAATGGTAAAGTTGTAGACACATATACCTTTAAACAAGATTACTATTGGATGATGGGAGATAATCGTGATCACTCGGAAGACAGTCGTGCTTGGGGATATGTGCCGGAGAACCATATTGTGGGCACCCCTATTTTTCTTTGGATGAGTTTTGACAATTTCGTGGACAGCAAAGGCAACCCTAACGGACCTTTAGAGTGGAAGCCACGCTGGGACCGGATTTTTACAACCATAAATGGTGAAGGTCAGTCGCAGTCCTATCTAAAGTATTTTTTAATATTACTAGGTATATATTTCGTTGGTAATTGGTTCTGGAAAAAGAAAAAATCGACAAAGTAGATTTTTCATGAAACTACTTCACCCAACGTATTTTCCTAACATTGCTTTTTTTAGTGTTTTATTGTCAGATACTATTATTTGGGAATTCTTTGACAACTATCAAAAACAAACCTTCAGAAATAGAACCCATATCTGTACTGATAGAGGCTTACACGTCTTAAGTATACCTATTGCACATACCAGAGATCAAAGTGGCAGACAAAGCTACCGGAACGTTAAAGTTGATAACACCTATCCTTGGCAACGACAACATTGGCGCACATTGGAGACCGCTTACAGGACCTCTCCTTTTTTTGAATATTATGAAGACGATATTAGACCCTTGTACGACATGAAGCAAGAGTTTCTTATGGATTTTAACATCAAGACCATAGAAACCGTATGCGAATGCCTACAAATTGATTTAGCTGTAAATAGAACCAAAGAGTACATTAGAAAACCAGAGCACATGGCGGACTTTAGGTTTTTAGCCAATGCAAAGACAAAACTGAATTTTAAGGCCCCGGAATATGTTCAAGTATTTGGAGACCGACATGGTTTTATTTCCAATTTAAGTGTTTTAGATGTGCTATTTAACCTAGGCCCAGAAGCCATGGACTACTTGAAGCATATAGTTTTGAAACCATTACATGATTAGGTTTATTGCACACTACGGTATTCATTTTATCCTTCCATTGGTCATAGCATATTTTTTTTTCAAAGAAAATAGATGGCAGGTAGCCTTAATACTTTTGCTAGGTATCGTATTGGATATCGACCATTTATTGGCCAATCCCATATTTGATGCTTCGCGTTGTAGTATTAATTTTCATCCCCTTCACAGTTATTGGGCAATCATACTATATGTATTACTACTTTTTTTTAGAAAGAGCCGATTATGGGGCATTTCTTTCTTAATACATATGCTGGCAGATGTTGTAGATTGCTTATTTATTGGAGGAAAGTTTAATTAAAGCCGTAACTGGTTCGTGATCTGATAGGTTCAGTTCATAATTTTGATGCCCTATTATTTCCAATTCAGGGTCTGCCATAATAAAGTCTATGCGCAAAGGAAAGTGCCAAAAATTAATGGTCTTACCGTACCCACTACCCTGTTCGGAAAAACTATCCTTCATATCACCCTTAATTATACGATAAGCATTTGAAAATTGGGTGTTGTTAAAATCTCCACATACTATTTTGGAATATTTATTAGTATTGGCGTTCTGTCTAAAAATGACAGCTTGTTCCTGTTGTTTCGAAAAAGAATACCGTAGCCGTCTAAAAAGTCTATCCGACCGTTCTTTTTTTAGCATCCCGGGTCTTACTTTTAAAGATTCTAGATGCAAGTTGTAAACACGCAAAGTATCTTTTTTAACAACGATATCTGCATAAATAGCATTATTACGACTATCTGGAAAATCTAAAACACCTTCATTTACAATTGGCTTTTTTGAAAATATAGCTAATAAAACCCTATTATCAGTATTATTGGACCCCTTGCTTAAATACTGATATGGAAATTGATCAAAGTCATTACCATGCCTTCTTCTAATGTCAAACTCTTGAAAACAAACGATATCGGGATTTTCCTTTTCTACGAAACCTATAATATCCTCTGCATTTTCACCTCTTTGTTTATTATCATTGCCATTAAAATTTAAAGAATTAAAGGTCATGACTTTAAGACCTTCCCCAGCATTCATAACCTTTTGTTTTCCAAACTCCACAAAAGAGCCTAACGCAAAATACCCAATCAGTAAAGACACTAATGAGGTCGTAAAAAGGAGCTTTCTTCTTAGCAGCCAATAACATAGGAACACAACATTAAATATGACCAGTAAAGGCACCACTAGACTTAAAAATGAAAAGCTGGGTAATGGCGTAAAAGGAACGATACAGGCTACCAACAAAAGTACCGCAATAAGTATATTAAGCCCGTAGACTATTTTACCAAAAAATGAGAGCTTCTTCATGAAGTTTAGTTCTCCTTTCCTGCTTTGAACAAGAAATCCTTTTCCGATTTTGACAAGCTTTCATAACCAGATTTACTGATTTTATCTAGAATAGCGTCAATTTTCTTCTGGTGACTTTGCTTCTCGTAAGCCGCTTTTGTCGATTTTGTAGTAGCATTGTTTTTTCTGTAAACCGTTTTTAGGGGAGCCTTACTTTCGCTTCTTTTAAAGAGGTTCGCAAGGCTATCTATCAATTTAGAGAAACCAACGCCTATATCCTTGCCGTTCAATAATTGTCTTGCATACCAATACCCCAATAGCGCGCCACCTAAGTGCGCCAAATGACCTCCAGAATTACTACCATATGGCAGCTGAATTAAATCCATAAGAACTACGAAAGCACCAATGTACCAAAGCTTGACATTAAAAAATATGAGGCGTACTTCTTGATTAGGCATATAGGTACAAATGAAAATTAAAATTGCACTTGCACCAGCCGATGCTCCTATCAAATACGCATTAATATTGAAAAAAGCTGGGAAAATATTATATCCCACTACAAAAAACAACCCACCTAGAATAACCCCTAAGAAGTAAACATTAAGAAAGCGTCTGCTATCAAATAGGTTTAAGAATATTCTACCTACAAAGTAAATGAGCAACATATTCCAAAATAAGTGACCAAAACCACCATGAAAAAAAGAGTAGGTAATTATAGACCAGGGTTGTACAAGAAAATCAAAAAAATCATTCGGCAACTCAAACCATTGCACAATACTATTCTTGGATATTCCCAATAAAAAAGGAAAAAGACTATTGACCAGAAATACGATAACATTTATGGCAATCAGTTTTTCTGCAATATTTAGCCTATTAAATTGATATTTTAAATTTCCATCTGCCATCTGCTAATTCCATCTATTATTATTAAACTGATTTTTTTTCCAGTACCACATCATTAAAAACCCGAACAAGGCTCCTCCAACGTGAGCAAAGTGTGCAATTCCTTGTCCAAATAAACTATAACCGGTTACGCCAGAGAACAAATCTAACCCAATTAAAACAGGAATAAAGTATTTTGCTTTAATAGGAACGGGTAGAAAAATCAAGAACAACTCGCTGTTTGGAAAAGACATACCAAAAGCGACCAAAACGCCATAAATGGCGCCTGAGGCGCCTACAGCTGGTGTATTATAGGCACTTAAAAAGTTTTCTATAGTAGATTTATCAGCAATATTATACCATTCGGGGCTATACTGTCCATTAGAGATAATATCCATTACTGAACTTTGAGACAAACCAGCTTCCACAAGGGCCGTCATACCTTCATTAAAATGGTAATAATTTACACCGGTATGAATAAGCGCTGCACCGAGTCCCGCTGAGAAATAAAAGAAAAAAAACTTATTCTTTCCCCACATTTGCTCAAGCGGAGAGCCAAAGGCATACAGGGCATACATATTAAAGGCGATATGCATTAAACCGCCGTGCATGAACATGTGGGATAGTATTTGCCATAGACCAAAATTTTCGTTCTTAGGAAACCATAAAGAAAACCATTGATACATCTGGTCACCATATATACTGGTAGCTACAAAAAATAAGATATTAATTATAAGTAAGTGCTTAATAGCATCCGTTAATCTACCCATCTATATAAATTTTCTTTCAATATCATTTTCACTAATCGTCACATAAGTTCGTTTATTAAAAGGACTTAAGGTAGTTTCCTTACAGGCGAACAAGTCGTTTACTAAAGCTAATTGAGAAGCTTCGTCTAACTGCTCACCAGTCTTTACGGATAAGGTTTTAGAAAGTGTCTTTGCTAACATGTCGCTTTGAGAGAAGCTATTGTCAGAAATTTCCATTTGAAAATCCGATATCAACTGCTCCATAACCATTTGTACTTCACTTTCTGCTACTTGCACCGGTACTCCTTTCACTTCTACAGCTTCTTCGACTATGGCTCCGAAAACAAAACCAACAGCACAAAGACTCTCTTTTATTTCCTTAAGAATAGTCAATTCTGCCTTTGAAAAAGATAAGGAAAGTGGAAACAATAATTGCTGACTTACAGCTTCCTTTATGGTAATGTTCCTTAAAAATTTTTCATACAGCACACGTTGATGTGCCCTACTTTGATTAATGACCACCATTCCAGATTTTATAGTAGTAACAATGTATTTTTTACGAAGCTGAAATGTTGGTGTAACAGCATCTTTTAAGTCCTTATTAGCATCAAATATAGTATTGTTTATATGCTCGGATTCAAAAGATATGGTACTAGGCTTATGATTTGGAGTAGCTATTTCCAGTCCCTCATAGAGGTTTTCCCAGCCCTTAGAACTCTTTTTAGTATAGGTACTGGCAGCACCAACAGATTTACCGGTACTTGCGACTTCCCTGAACGGATTAAAATTTGAATTTACCGTAACATGAGGAGTATTAGCCGCCTTACCTTTATAGGCGTAAGGCGTATCTAGATTGGGGTCTTGCTCAAAATCCAGTGCAGGTATAACATTAAACTGTCCCAAACTATGCTTTATAGTTGATTTTAAATAGGCATATAGGGTATGCTCATCGTCAAACTTAACCTCTGTTTTTGTTGGGTGTATATTAATATCAATAGTACCGGGATCTACTTCTAAACAAAGAAAATAACCCGGATGCGTACCCGGTTTTATTAATCCTTCAAAAGCTCCGAGAACCGCATGATGTAGATAAGGACTCTTTATAAACCTATTGTTAGCAAAGAAAAACTGCTCTCCCCTACTTTTTTTAGCGAACTCGGGTTTTAAAATAAATCCAGAAATCTTTACCACTTGCGTGTCTTCCTGAACCGGTACTAATTTCTCGTTCGTCTTTCTGCCAAAAATATGGACAATACGTTTCCTTAGATCATTGGCGGGCAAATTAAATACCTCGCCCCCATTATTATAAAATTGAAATCCTATCTGTGGATGTGCCAACGCTACCCTATGAAACTCATCTGTGATATGACGAAACTCTACCTGGTCAGATTTTAAGAAGTTACGTCGGGCAGGAATATTGAAAAACAAATTCTTCACCAGTAATGAAGTACCCTTTGGGACAACAGCAACATCTTGGTCTATAATTGTACTACCTTCAATCTTAATATGCGTACCTACTTCTTGATCAGTTGTCCTACTCTTCAATTCAACATGGGCTATTGCAGCAATTGAAGCCAAGGCTTCTCCCCTAAAACCTTTGGTACTTAAATTAAAAAGGTCTTCCGCCTTTGTAATCTTGGATGTCGCATGGCGTTCAAAACTTAACCTAGCGTCCGTTACACTCATCCCTATACCGTTATCCACAACCTGTATCAGTGTTTTGCCTCCACCTTTAACAATTAGTTTTATCTCCGTTGCTTTGGCATCTATGGCATTTTCCAATAACTCCTTCACTACGGAAGCTGGTCTTTGAACCACTTCCCCAGCTGCAATCTGATTGGCAACATGATCCGGCAATAATCTAATTATATCTGCCATGTTTAGGGAAAGAATATGGATAAATCAAAATCTATGATGTAGAGGAATATAAAAACGAGTACCAAAATAATAACTGTCATGCGAAGCTTAATATTACGATCTCCTTTTCGCTTTGTATCGTCTAAGACATTATTGATTTTATTTTTTAGTCCTCTTTGATTGGATAGAGTACTTCTATATTGATCGAATTTTGTTTCGATTTTAAAGGGATTACCTTTTCCCTTATCATCAAAATATCTTGGCTGATAACCGTACTGCCTATTTTTACGCAACCTTGTTATTTTACTAAGAAAACCCATAAATCAAAGTTACTTAAAATCGAAAAACGGAAAGTATCCGTAATGCCAAAATTTGTTAACAGAACGCACTATTTTCTGAAGATAAGGCCCAACATAACAAAACGCTAAGAAAAGTAAGCTTATAAATCCTTTAAAACCGCCATTTTAATGGCTGCAATAGCAGCCTCGGCACCTTTATTTCCGTGCTTTCCTCCACTTCGGTCCAGAGCCTGTTGCATGGTATTGTCCGTGAGTACGCAAAAAATAACGGGGACGTTCGTCGTAACGTTCAGATCCATGATACCCTTCGCTGTAGCGTTACAAACAAAATCGAAATGTTTGGTCTCTCCTTGAATAACGCTGCCTATAGCAATAACCACATCCAAATTACGCTGCTCAATAAGCCTTTTACAGCCAAATGTAAGTTCAAAACTACCAGGAACGTCTAACCTTTGGATATTTGAAACTACGGCACCACAGTCTATCAAGGCGCTATGGGCACCTTCAAAAAGGCCTTCGGTTATTTTAGGATTCCATTCAGAAACAACAATCCCAAAGCGCAGGTCCTTTGCGTTTGGGATTGTTGTTTTATCGTATACAGATAAATTTTTAGTTGCCGTAGCCATTACGCTCCAGTTTTTGCCATGCCAATGAAAGCATCGATGCTATTGGCTATGTCAGCGTTAGAGAACTCGTCTTTAATTCGTTGAAAATATGTCAAAGCTTTAGATTTATCACCCATTTCCAGTGCGGTAACCCCTGCTTTATATAAAAATTTTGGTGTAGTGTAGTCATTTGTGCTATGTGCTATCGCAGCCTCGTAATATCCTAAGGCATCCGATGGTTGATCTAGCTGCATGAAAGCATCACCAAGACCGCCTTTTGCTAAAGCTCCCAATATGGCATCATCAGAGCTAAAATCTTCCAGATAATTAATGGCCTCTTGGTAATTATTCATATTTAAATAGGACATCCCAGCCGAGTAATTGGCGAGATTGGCGGCTTTAGTACCATTATATTCAGCTATAATATCCAAGAAACCATATTTACCTTCAGCTCCTTCCAAGGCCAGTGTAAATAAAGAATCTTTTGCGGTGGTCGCTGCTAATGCTTGATCAAAATATTGCTGTGGATAGTACATCTCATTTGCTGCATTAGTCTCCTTTGGTTTCTGTACAAATTGATTGTAAGCCAAGTAACCTAATACTCCAATAGCGATTACCCCTATAATTCCCAGTATATAATTTTGGTTCTTAGAGACCCATTCTTCCGTCTTGGAAGCTCCCTCGTCCAAGGTACTAAAAACCTCGGCAGTTGTGCTATCCTGTTCGTCAAACTCCTGAGATTCTGCCTTTGTTTTAGGTTTAAATCCTCTTTTCTTATATGTTGCCATCTCTAATTTTATTAATCGCGCAAAAATAAAGTTTTTATTGAAATCCGTTAGTGTATTTATTCGTTATTTTTGGATATTTTGTGCATAATGGCATTATCAGAAACCAAAATTTCAAGAATTTTTAATGTTTCTTAAAAATTTATCCCTTATTAATTACAAGAATTTTGAGTCCAAGAATCTAGAATTCGACTCTAAAATAAATTGTTTTGTTGGTGACAACGGAGTTGGAAAAACCAATATTCTGGATGCTATTTATCATTTATCTTTTGGTAAAAGCTATTTTAATCCTGTTGCTTCTCAAAATATAAGGCATGGGGAAGATTTTTTTGTAATCGATGGTCTTTTTGAAAAGAAGGATAGGGAGGAAAAAATTATTTGCAGCTTAAAAAGAAATACCAAAAAAATAATTAAACGCAATGGCAAGGCCTATGAACGTTTTGCAGACCACATTGGTATTTTACCCTTGGTCATCATTTCTCCCGCAGACAGAGACCTGATTGTAGAAGGAAGTGATGTTCGTAGAAAATTTATAGATGGTGTCATCTCACAATCCGATAAATCCTATTTGCAAGCCTTGATCAACTACAACAAAGTACTATCGCAACGGAATGCCTTATTGAAATATTTTGCCGTTAACCATACTTTTGACGCTGGCACCTTAGACGTTTACAATACTCAATTACAGGAATACGGAACAGAAATATTTGAAAAGAGAAAGGGATTCTTAGATATTTTCATTCCTATTTTCAAAACACAGTATAAAGCAATTACGGGGGACACAGAAGTAGTTAACTTAAGTTATGACAGTAAGCTTCTTAACGAAAGTTTTTCCGAACTTTTCAAAAAGAATTTAGATAAGGATAGGGCGCTACAATACACCAGCGTTGGTATTCATAAAGATGATTTGCGTTTTTCCATTATGGACTATCCGATAAAAAAATTTGGAAGTCAAGGGCAGCAAAAATCATTTTTGATAGCGCTAAAGTTCGCTCAGTTCTATTTTATGCAAGAATTATCTAAAACAACGCCTATCCTAATTTTAGATGATATTTTTGATAAATTAGATGAGAATCGAGTAGCACAAATCATAACCTTGGTCAATAAGGAGCATTTTGGTCAAATCTTTGTTAGTGATACCCATGCTGACCGTACTGAAGCAATTGTGAAAGAAATTCATCAAACCTATAAAATCTTTAAATTATAGTATGAAACAATCCCTTAGCATACTCCTAATGTTTCTACTATTATCTTGTGGAAAAACTGTAAAGGAGAAAGACCTCAACCTATTAAACGGTTACTGGGAAATTACCGAGGTGCAATTTATGAACGGAGGCAAGAAAGAATACAAAATTAGTCCGTCCGTAGATTACATTCAATTAGAAAACCTTAAAGGATTCCGTAAAAAAGTAAATCCAAAATTCAACGGTAGTTTTGAAACCTCTGATGATGCGGAATCTTTTATCATCCAGAAAGAAGGCGAGTCATTTAGTTTGATGTATAAAAATAACCTAAGCGAATGGAAAGAGACGCTCATAGGTCTATCAGAACAGTCTTTTTCTGTAAAAAACGCAGAAGGCACCATATATCAATACAAACGTTTTGAACCTCTTAATATAGAACCCTAATGGCCAAGCGGGAAAATGATAAGTTAAATATGAAGGAAGCACTTTCTGCATTTATTCAAAAGAATAATTTACAGGATGGTATGGATAAAATAGATGTAAAAACAGCTTGGTCTAGATTAATGGGGAATGGGGTAAACAACTACACTACCAATGTAGAATTAAGAAACGAGACCCTGTTAATATCCCTTTCCTCATCGGTACTGCGTGAAGAACTTAGTCTTGGTAAAACAAAGATTATAACAATGATAAACGAGGAGCTGGGGAAAGAACTCGTAAAGAAATTAGTATTGCGTTAAGCAAACTATTTCTGCTAAGAAGTAAACTACCTCAAGGCAAGCCCGCGAGGCATTAGTAGGAAATGAACATTTAATTTCGAGGCAAGCCTCGGGATATTATACCCTTTGGCGGTGCCAATAAAAAAAGACCCACAGTTACTGTGGGTCTTTTTCAATTTTATAATAATAGTACTATTAAAAAATTTCTCTTCCCGCAAAGTGGAAAGCTCCTTCAATAGCGGCGTTCTCATCACTATCGGAACCATGTACAGCGTTTTCAGCTATATCCGTAGCGAATAATTTTCTTATAGTTCCCTCAGCAGCTTCTGCCGGATTTGTAGCGCCAATTAAAGCTCTAAAATCTTCTACTGCATTTTCCTTTTCCAAGATAGCGGCTACAATAGGACCTCTAGTCATAAAAGTAACCAACTCACCGAAAAATGGACGCTCTTTGTGAATGGCATAAAATTCTTGTGCATCCCTAAGGCTTAATTGAGTGTATTTCATAGCTACAATCTTAAATCCAGAAGCAGCAATTTTATCCAATATAGCGCCTATATGTCCGTTCTCAACGGCATCTGGCTTAATCATCGTAAAAGTTCTATTCGTACTCATATCTAAAATTTTGCGCAAAAATACGGTTTTCCCTATAATCTACAACTATTAATAGCTTTGTTGTAAGCTTCCAAGAACTGCTCCATTATCGCCGACCATCTTCAGGGTTACGTTCTTTATTTCAAAATTGAATTGCAAAAGTCCAAAACTTTCTGTACTTACTACATCACCCGCTCTAAAAGGATTTGGTTCACTAGTAAAACCCCTATAAGCATGGGTAAGCCCACTACTGGTAAAATCTATAAGAGGGTATTTCAGTTCATCGACATTAGTTCTTGAAAATTCGGAAATATGTCTGTCGCCAGATAAAATCAGAACCCCTTTAGCCTTAGAATCCGCTATGGTGGTTTTTAGTTTATCCACTTCATGCGGAAAATTTCCCCAACATTCAAAACCATGTTCGTTAGATAACACCTGAATGCTGCTTACAATGACATTAAAATCTGCATCAGAATTCTTTAATTGGTTCGCTAACCATTTCCATTGGGTATCCCCTAAAACCGTTCCCTCACCATATTTGTTCGGTTTATTTCTTTTCTTAGTTTCGTTATCCGGTGTAAGCGCAGTCCTAAAATAGCGGGTATCTAACACAAGTACTTTTATTTTGCCCTTGGCAGTATTATAGTCATGAACGTTATAAACGCCTTCTTGCTGTCTCCTGGGACTATTAGCTGGCACCATCATAAAATCTAGAAATTCTGCCTGACTCTCCTTTTTTGCCTTGAACTCCACACCGCCATCATTTACACCATAATCATGGTCGTCCCAAGTACCTATTACCTTAGTGGTAGCTTTTAGCGCTTTATAACCTGCGACAGCATCCTGGGCGGCGTACATCGATTTTAATTTACTCATATCATCGGTATCCGCATAAATAATATCGCCTCCCCAAACCCAAACATCTGGTTTGGTATTTACAACATCATCCCATAAGAGATTCGGCAAGGATGCTTTATTACAGGAACCAAAAGCAAGGGTGAAATCTGCTTGGTCCTGCGCATTGGCAATTTTCTTTGAAGAAGTACAACTAACGATTAAGGCAAGAATTGTCAATAACAGTGTGGTTTTCATTTGATAGTTTTTCAACCTTAAAATTAAGGGTTTCATTTCAAAGTCTATGTTATTAAATTGTATCTTTGCGCCCATGAATTTTCAGCAGATCAAGGCTTTAAAGGAATTACTTTCGTCGCAAAAGAAGATTGCAATAATACCACATAAGAATCCTGATGGTGATGCAATAGGTTCCACTTTAGCGTTATGGCACTACCTACGAAACAGCGGCCATAATGCTACTATTGTTGCTCCTAATGATTCCCCTAAGTTTTTAAAATGGATGCCAGGAGCAGAAAATATATTAAATTTCGAGAAAGAAAATTCAGCATCGAAAACATGTTTACAAGAGGCGGAAGTCATTTTCACATTAGACTTTAATCACTTAGGCAGGGTAGGCCAAATGACCGAATATTTGGAAAAGGCCGAAGCAACTTTTGTGATGGTAGACCATCATCAACAACCGTCGAACTATGCAGAAATAATGTATTCCGATGTTAGCATGAGCTCCACCTGTGAAATGGTTTATGAACTCATCTCCTATTTAGACGACTTAGATAAGATTACACCAGCAATGGCCAATTGTATCTACACTGGTATAATGACCGATACCGGATCCTTTAAATTTAAGGCTACTACAAGTAATACACATAGAGTAGTCGCCGACCTTATGGATAAGGGAGCACAAAACACAACTATTCATCATAAAATATATGACACTAACTCACCCAGTAGATTACATCTATTGGGTTGTGCTTTAAATAATATGGTTATTCTGCAGGAATTTAACACGGCTTACATTACCCTAAGTCAAGAAGAACTTGATCGTTTCAACTACCAAAAAGGAGATACAGAAGGTTTTGTAAACTACGGACTCACCTTAGAAGGAATTTCTTTTGCAGTTATTTTTATAGAAAATAAAGAGGAAGGTATTCTTAAAATTTCGTTTAGATCGGTCGGTGATTTTTCTGTAAACGATTTTGCACGTAAACACTTTCAAGGAGGTGGCCACACCAATGCTGCCGGCGGGAAGAGTGATATGCATATAAGCGATACTATAAACTACTTTACCTCGTTATTACCAACATATAAGAAAGAGTTAACCGCATGAAAAAAAGCGCTTTACTACTACTTTTAGTATTTGTTTTCGCTTGTGAAGGTCCAGTACCAAGAAAACCTGTTCAACGAAAAAGCGGTAGTTTTTTTAAGGCTTCTGTGGAACGCAGTCGAAAGTTACTGGCGTTGGAAGAACAACAAATACAAGAAATCATTAGACTAGATTCGTTAAAGCATTATGAGCATAGTGCTGCAGGTTCATGGTATCATTACAACAGGGTAAACGACACGGCTACCTATACTCCAAAAACTGATGACTTAGTAGTACTTTCCTATAATATTCTTTCACTGAACAACGACACCATTTATTCCCAAGAAGAAATAGGCACGCTAACGTACAAAGTAGACAAACAAGAGCTTTTTCAAGGACTAAGGGACGCCATAAAACTTTTGAAGGAAAATGAGAAGGCAACTTTTCTGTTCCCTTCCTCCTTAGCTTTTGGATATCACGGTGATAATGAAAGAATTGACAGTAACCTCCCTATTAAATCGACCATAGAAATATTAAAAATTGAACAAAAACAAGGTAAAACAGAAAATTTAAAACCATGATGAATAAAATGTATATTTTGATTGTGATTGCTTTAGCGTTATCAAGCTGTAAGACAAGCCAACGTGCCGATTTAGGTGATGGCCTATTTGCCGATATTAAAACCACAAAAGGTGATATTATCGTAAAATTAACACATCAAGAAACACCGGTTACCGTAGCAAATTTTGTTTCCTTAGCCGAAGGAACAAACACTTTCGTTAGCGAAGAATATAAAGGGAAGAAATACTACGATGGACTTACCTTTCACAGAGTAATGAAAGATTTCATGATTCAAGGCGGAGACCCATTGGGTAATGGCACTGGAAATCCAGGATATCGATTTATGGATGAATTCAATGATTCTTTAATCCATGATAAGAAAGGAATTCTTTCTTCTGCCAACGGTGGTCCAGCTAGTAATGGCAGCCAGTTTTTCATAACCCATAAACCCACGCCATGGTTAGATGGCGTGCATACTGTTTTTGGAGAAGTAGTTGAAGGAATGAGCGTGCTGGATTCTATAGCCAATGTTACCGTTACACCGGGCAGCAACAAACCTGTTGAAGAAGTTAAAATGAATACGGTTGAGATTATCCGAAATGGAAAAGAGGCCAAGAAATTCGATGCCAATCAGGTTATGAGCGATTACTTTGCGAACGAAGAAGAACGCTTGGCCAAGTTAGAAAAAGAAAAAGCTGAAAAAGCTGCAGCAGTAAATAAAATGAAAGCGGATTTTGCTGCTGAAGTAGTTGCTCAAAAAGAAAAAGCCGAAACATTATCATCTGGCTTACAAATGCTTGTACTAAATAAAGGAAACGGCGTTAAACCAAAAATTGGCTCCAAAGTTAACGTGATGTACGCTGGCTACTTAGAAGATGGCACATTAGTCGACAGTAATTACGAAGAAATAGCCAAAGCATATGAGAAATTTGATATAAAAAGACTTCAAAGAGGCAGCTATATGCCCGCTCCTATGGATTATACTACAGATTCCAGATTAGTGGCTGGTTTCAAAGAAGGTTTGTTATCCATGAAAGTAGGTGACAAACTACGTTTGTTCATACCATCACATTTAGGATGGGGCGAGCAAGGAAGTCCTCCTGTAATTCCGCCTAATGCTGATGTTGTTTTTGACCTTGAAATCACTGGGTTGGTTGAGTAAAAATTTCAATAATTTATAAAAAAAGACCCATACAAATGGGTCTTTTTTATGAGCACCATCAAAAGATTTAATACGAGAGGCTTTCCTTAAAATTAAGTTTTAAATAACTAAGATTTTTCCAAAAGGTCGTTTACTTAGAGGGTATCTCTTTTAGAATCTCTAGAAGAAATTTCCAAAACTTTTGAACGGAAGAAACACTAACACGTTCATCCGGGGAATGGGCTCCATGAATGGTAGGTCCAAAACTTACCATATCCATTTCGGGATAGTTCTGCCCTAAGATACCACACTCCAAACCTGCATGGCAGGCAACTACACGGGGTTCTACAGAAAACAAATCCGTATAAACCTTTTTAGTAATTTTTAATATTTCTGAATTTGGATTAGGATTCCATCCGGGATAAGAACCGGAAAAGTTAACTTCAAATCCGGCGAGCTCAAAGGTCGCTTTTAAGGCCTGTGCCAAATCCATTTTACCTGTTTCCACTGAAGAGCGCGTTAAACACCCAATATGTATTTCTCCATTACCCACCTTTACCTTTGCGACATTATTGGAGGTTTCTACCAAACCGGGTATAGAAGTACTCATTTTATAAACACCATTATGAGCCGCATAAATACCCTTCAGTAGTTTTCCCTGTGCTCCTAGCCCCATTACCTTTTTAGAAGTTTTTCTGGGTTCTATACTAACCTTTAACTCCTTTTCTACAAATCGTAACTCAGCTTTAATTTCACTTACCACCTTATCAAAAGCAGCTAAAAAGCTTATTTTTTGAGACTTATTAATATTGATAACAGCATGGCTTTCCCTAGGAATAGCATTACGCAAGCTACCACCCTCTAAGGCAGCTATTCTCATGTTATAGGATAGTCCTGCAAACAGCAAGCGATTCATTATTTTATTGGCATTTCCAAATCCTTTATGAATATCCATACCACTATGACCACCCTTTAATCCGCTTACCTTTATTTCAAAGCCTATGTCACCATGTACAGAAGATTTTTCGTTATAGCTTCTCTTTGCCGTCACATCTACTCCCCCAGCACATCCTATATCAATTTCATCATCTTCTTCCGTATCCAGGTTCAAAAGAATTTCTCCTTTTAAGATACCTCCTTTTAAACCGAACGCCCCAGTCATGCCCGTTTCTTCATCTATCGTAAAAAGTGCTTCTAAAGGAGGGTGGGCAATATCTTTACTTTCTAAAAGGGCCATGATAGTGGCTACTCCCATTCCATTATCCGCACCAAGAGTGGTACCGTTGGCTTTAACCCAATCGCCTTCTAAACGCATTTGTATTCCCTGAGTGTCAAAATTAAACTCGGTATCCGAATTTTTTTGATGCACCATATCTAAATGAGATTGTAGGGTAATCATTTTTCTATTTTCAAAACCGGGACTAGCAGGTTTTCTAATAATTACATTTCCTACTTCATCCTTTAAGGTCTCAAAACCCAAGGTGGAGCCAAAATCCATCATAAAGGCAATTACGCGTTCCTCCTTTTTGGAAGGTCTAGGAACTGCGTTTAATTTTGAAAAGTTGGTCCAGACGGACCTAGGTTCTAACTGAGCTATAGCTTTATTCATTACCATAATTTTAGAGCCTCAAAAATACGGACAGAAAAAGGATTTCACTATTTTTGAAACAATGAAGATGAATTTAAAATCGGTCATTGCCATTTCACTACTCCCCCAAATTCTATTAGTAAAATGGTTAGGCAGCCATACGGACTGGATTGAGAATTATTACAGTACAGGAATATATCCTTTCATCTCCAAAATTTTTAGGTTCGTTTTTGGTTGGGTTCCTTTTTCCGTAGGAGATATCATCTATTTAACGTTGGGCATACTCGCCATTACCTACGTTTATAGAAACAGGCGTAGAATTTGGACAAACAAGCTACTTTTTATGAGAGATATCGTCATGGTGCTTGCCATTGCTTATTTCACATTTCATTTTATGTGGGGTTTTAATTATTATAGGGAACCACTTCAAACTAAATTACAACTGACGGAAACCAAAGACTACGAGGAACTTGTTGGTTTTACGCGAAGGCTGATTAAAAAAACCAACGAGCTACAATTCAAAATAGCACAGGATACTTCCAAAATAGTTACCACCCCCTATTCTCAAAAAGAAATGGTTGAAAAAAGCATAAATGGTTATGCAAAGATTTCCAAAAAATACGCCTTTCTCACCTATGAGAAACCGAGTGCTAAAACGTCACTTTTTAGCTCCACATTAACGTACATGGGTTATGCCGGATACCTAAATCCTTTTACGAATGAAGCACAAATAAACGGTTTGCTCCCCAATTTTAGGTTTCCCGTAGTCACGGGACACGAAATAGGACATCAACTTGGATATTCCGCTGAAAACGAGACTAATTTTATTGGCTACTTGGTAACCGTAAATAACAATGATGACTATTTTAAATATGTGGCATACGCTTATGCTTTAGGATACTGCCTCAATGATGTGCGAAGAGGTGATAAAGAAGTTTTTAATGCATTACTAAAGGAATTAAATGGCGGAGTAAAAATGAATTTTCAGGAAATGTCGAATTTCTGGGACAGCTATGAAAATCCTATGGAGCCTGTTTTCAAGGCTATCTTCAATTCATTTTTAAAGGCGAATAACCAGGCCAAAGGAATCCGAAGTTATAATGCCGTAGTGTCCTTGCTCGTTGCCTACCACCGCGATAATCCACTGTAAACTATACTTTCACTAGTTAAATCAAACCTAGCACCAAGTACTTCTATAAATCTTAGTTACGCTTCTAGAAAAATTCCCGTGCCTTTTATTTAAATCATTTCTAAAGAGTCATCCTTTAATGTTAAAATAACTGAAAATCCATAAAATTAAGTTCACAAACCTTACTTTTAAAAGGACTAATTCAAACTAACTAAAATGAAAAAAAGCATACTTTTGCTATGTCTCTTCTGGTGTAGTGCCAACATTTTTGGACAAGATTACTTTCCTGAAAACGAAGGTGTTAAAGCCAATAACAATAATTACACGGCGTTTACAAATGCTAAAATTTATGTAACCCCGACCGAGGTTATTCAAAACGGTACCTTACTTATCCAAAATGGTAAAGTTATTTCGGTAGGTTCCAACATTACGGTTCCAAAGAATAGCACCGTGGTAGATGTAATCGGAAAATCCATTTATCCATCTTTCATCGATGTATATTCTAAATTCGGGGTGGAGCAACCCAAAAGAAAACCAGGCGGTGGTAGGGCCGCACAATATGAAGCAGAACGGGACGGCTTTTATTGGAACGACCATATCATGCCAGAGAATAATGCCATACAGCAATTTAAATATGATGATAAATCGGCTAAAGAACTAAGGGAAGCTGGTTTTGGTGTGGTTAACTCTCATATTCATGACGGAATTGCTAGAGGTTCGGGAGTTTTAATCGCATTGAATGGCGAAGGAACGGATGCCAATAGAATTTTAGATGACAAATCTGCACAGTATTTTTCATTGAACAAAAGCGTACTAAAAAAACAAGCCTATCCTACTTCTTTAATGGGAGCTTTAGCTTTATTAAGACAGTTGTATAACGATGCTGATTGGTATGCAAAAGGCAATTCCGATACCAAAGACCGGTCTTTAGAAGCGCTAATCGAAAATAAAGGGCTGCCACAAATTTTTGAGGCAAAAGATAAAGGCCATGCCTTAAGAGCCGATAAGATTGGTGATGCCAATGGAATTCAATATACCATCCTTGGTGGCGGAAATGAGTTTGAGCGTATTACAGAAATAAAAGCGACGAATGCCACCTACATTATTCCTATTAACTTTCCAGAAGCCTATGATGTATCTGACCCTTATCAAGCGGGTTACGTATCCTTAAAAGATATGCGTTATTGGAACCAAGCACCTTCTAACCCTAAGGTTTTAGCCCAAAATAGTGTTCCTTTCTCGCTTACGGCGTATGATCTAAAATCCTTAACTAAGTTCAAAAGCAACTTAATGAAAGCCATTACATACGGACTTTCTGAAACCAAGGCTCTGGAGGCATTAACAACGGTTCCTGCACAAATTTTAGGGAAATCTGGAAAAATAGGGTCGTTAAAGGCAGGAGCTTATGCTAACTTTTTGATTACTTCCGGTCCTATTTTTGAAAAATCGACAACATTATATGAAAACTGGGTTCAGGGTAATAAGAATATTATAAACAACAAGGATATAAAGGATATACGAGGCGACTACACGGTAAACTTACAAGGAAGGTCTTATGACCTAGCCATTACCGGGACCGTTGCCAAACCCAAACTAGCGGTAAAACTAGACACCTTAAAACTCGGTTCCAAGTTAGCCTACAAGGATAATTGGTTAACAATGTCTATTACCACGGATAATGCTTCGGAAACCTATCGTATGATAGGAGCGGTAACTCAAGAAGCCAAAAACCTCTCAGGACGGCTACTACTTCCAGATGGTACGGAAAGTTTCTTTACTGCTGCAAAGAGTGCATCCTTTAAAGAAGAAGAGAAAAAGAAAAGTGAACTGGCAGCACCAAAAGTAATGCCCATTACCTACCCTAATGTCGGTTATGGTTTTACTACAAAACCCAAACAAGAAAATCTATTGATAAGAAACGCTACGGTATGGACCAGCGAAGCCGATGGCATTCTAGAAAATACAGATGTAGTTATCAAAAATGGTAAAATAACAAAAATAGGAAAAGACCTTAATGCTGGCAGCGCTACCGTAATTGATGGTACAGGAAAGCATTTAACGGCAGGTATCATAGATGAACACAGTCATATTGCAGCTTTGGCCATAAACGAAGCAGGGCACAATAGCACTGCGGAAGTTAAAATGGAAGATGTTGTAGACCCTGAGCATATGGGAATTTACCGTTCGTTAGCCGGAGGCGTTACCTCTTTGCAACTGCTTCACGGTTCTGCCAATCCTATTGGAGGACGTTCTGCCATATTAAAACTTAAATGGGGAGAAGAAGCGGACGGACTTATCTATAACAACACACCAAAATTCATAAAGTTTGCTTTAGGAGAAAATGTAAAACAATCTAACTGGCAAAGTTTTTCTCGTTTTCCGCAAACCCGTATGGGCGTGGAACAGGTATTCATGAACTACTTTCAACGTGCCAAAGAGTACGATACCAAAAAGAAAGCAGGTAAACCTTACCGGTATGATGAGGAGCTAGAAGTATTGGCAGAGATTATTAACGGAGAACGTTTTATTAGCTGTCACTCCTATGTGCAAAGTGAAATTAACATGATGATGAAAGTTGCAGAAAAATTCGGTTTTCGGGTAAATACCTTCACACATATTTTGGAAGGTTATAAAGTAGCGGATAAAATGGCAGCTCATGGTGTTGGGGCAGGAACCTTTAGTGATTGGTGGGCCTACAAATATGAAGTGAACGACGCCATCCCCTATAATGCAGCTATTATGCAAGCACAAGGAGTTACTGTAGCCATCAACAGTGATGACCGTGAAATGATAAGACGATTAAATCAAGAAGCGGCAAAAACCGTTAAGTACGGAGGCATGACAGAGTTAGAGGCTTGGAAAACGGTAACTATAAATCCAGCGAAATTATTACATATCGCGGACCGCGTAGGAAGTATTAAAGTAGGTAAGGATGCGGATGTTGTATTATGGTCAGGACATCCCATGTCTATCTACACAAAAGCTGAAAAAACCATTATTGAGGGCGTTACTTATTTTGATTTAAAAAAGGACAAACAACAGCGAGAATCTATTAAAAAAGAACGAAATGAATTGGTGAAAATGATGCTGAAAGAAAAAGCAGGTGGTGCAAAAATGCAAGGTCCCAAACAGAGCATAAAAAGAAACTTTACTTGTGAAAGCCTGTAACATGAAAAAACGACTAAAAACACTTAAAATGAAGCATATTATAGTATTAATCGTAGTTGTAGCCCTATTTTTTCAGGGCACAGCACAACAGACTCCAGCTTCCCCACAAAATGAAGCTATTAGCATTGAAGGTGCAACGGCGCACCTAGGCAATGGTGAAGTCATCGAAAGTTCTTTGATCATGTTCGAAGACGGAAAAATTACTTTCGTTGGAGATTCTAAAATGAAAATTGCACGAAAAGGAAAAGTCATTAATGCTACAGGAAAACACATCTATCCCGGGTTTATAGCACCTGCAAAAACCTTAGGTCTGGTAGAGGTAAACGCTGTAAGAGCAAGTGATGACCAAGATGAGATAGGAGATTTAATTCCGCACGTTCGTAGTTTAATCGCTTACAATGCGGAATCTAAAGTAGTAGAAAGCATGCGCCCTAATGGTGTTCTACTTGGACAGATTGCCCCTTCTGGTGGTCGTATTTCTGGTACCTCCTCCATTGTCCAATTTGATGCTTGGAACTGGGAAGACGCGGCTATCAAAGTAGACGACGGGGTACATCTAAACTGGCCAAGAAGTTTCCGTCAAGGCAGATGGTGGATGGGTGAAGATAGAGGCTATCGTCCTAATAAAGAGTATACCAAGGAAACCGCCGCTGTAGTAACTTTTATTAAAAACGCTATGGCCTATGGTAAATCTGTTCCTAAGGAAGTAAACCCCGCATTCCAAGCCATGCAAGGTATTTTCGATGGTAACCAAAAACTCTATGTATATGCAGACGGCGAGAAAGAAATCATAGATGCTATAAACACCTTAAAGGTAAATGGCGCTAAAGAAATAGTATTGGTAGGCGGGTATCATGCCTATAAAATCACCGATTTTCTAAAAAGTAACAATGTGCCTGTTTTGGTACAGTTTACCCACAACCTCCCCGTTTTTGATGATGATGATTATGATCTTCCTTTTAAATTGCCAAAACTTTTAGTAGACGCTGGTTTATTAGTAGGGCTTCAGAATACGGAAGCTTCTAACTTTCAAACTAGAAATCTTCCCTTTTATGCAGGCCAAGTAGGGCAGCAAGGTTTGGACAAAGAGAAAGCACTACAGCTAATTACAGGTAATAATGCAAAAATTCTAGGTATTGATGGGGATTACGGCACCTTAGAAACTGGGAAGAGCGCTACTTTGTTTGTATCGCAAGGAGATGCTTTGGACATGCGTGGCAATCAATTAACCCATGCTTTTATTGATGGTAGAGCTATTTCCTTGGAAACGCACCAAACAGAGCTTTGGAAAAGGTATATGGGTAAATACAAAGGAAAATAACATCGCCTATGTATTAGCATATAAAACTGTAATTTTAAACTGACGCATTAGCGAATTATCTGTTTAATAAACAGGAAATAAAATAAACTGTTTTGGGACAAGTCCATGTGGCATTGACAAGAAACTGAATTTAAATTTCGAGACAAACCTGCGTAAATGAAACCCTTTGGCGGTGCCAATAAAAGCTCGATGGTACCATCGAGCTTTTTTAATACCAACACACACTAATTATGATGAAACACATATTTTTACTAAGTATTTTAACACTATTCTTTTCCTGTAAAGAGTCACAAACGACAACATCGAACGAATTAGTTGTAGCAGGACTTCAAGAACCTGTAGAAATTGTTCGTGATACGTGGGGCATCAATCATATTTATGCTCAAAATCAACACGACCTATTCTTCGCTCAAGGTTATGCCGCTGCAACAGATCGTCTTTTTCAGTTCGAAATGTGGCGCAGACAGGCTACGGGCACCGTAGCTGAAATACTTGGCAAACGCGAACTCAAAAGGGATATTGGAACACGATTATTTAAGTTTAGAGGTGATATGACGACAGAGATGAATCACTATCATGATGAAGGAGTGGAAATTATTACTGCATATACCAATGGGGTAAACGCGTATATCGAAGAGATTCTCAAAACACCCGAGCAACTTCCCATAGAATTTAAGATACTAAATTTAAAACCTCAAAAGTGGACACCAGAAGTAGTTATTTCCAGACATCAAGGTCTTCTAGGAAATATTGGAGATGAACTACAAATAGGACGTGCCGTAGCCAAGTTAGGCCCGGAAAAGACAAAAGATTTATTCTGGCTGCATCCCAAGGAACCCAACCTAAAAATAGATTCTAAAATTAATAGCGATCTGTTCTCTGATGATATCTTAGAGCTTTACAATGCCTACCGACAAACAGTAAAATTTAAAAAGGAAGATGTAGCGGCCGCATATCAAAATACGGACAAGAAAGAAGAAGTACTCTCTTTAATAGCTAACAAAAACGACTCTTTATCCATAGGAAGTAATAATTGGGTCGTAAAAGGCGAACTTATGGCCGATGGTAACACCTATATGGCTAATGACCCCCATAGAACGATAGCTGTACCTTCCTTGAGATATATGACACATTTGGTAGCTCCTGGATGGAATGTAATTGGTGGTGGCGAACCGGAAATTCCTGGAATATCTATTGGTCATAATGAATATGGCTCTTGGGGTCTTACCGTTTTTAGGACAGATGGCGAAGATTTATATGTGTATGAACTGAATCCTGAAAATCCGAACCAATACTGGTATAAGGGAAATTGGGTTAATATGATACAGATTTCAGAAACTATTAAAGTAAAGGGTCAAAAAGACCATACCGCCCAATTAAATTATACCTTACATGGACCGGTTACTCGGATAGATAAGGAGAACAATGTAGCCTATGCAGTGCGGTGTGCCTGGCTAGAACCGGGAGGCTCTCCCTATTTGGCATCCTTACGAATGGACCAAGCCAAAACTTGGGAAGACTTTAGAGAAGCATGTAATTACAGTCATATACCCGGAGAGAACATGATATGGGCAGATAAAGAAGGGAACATAGGCTGGCAGGCTGTAGGCATTGCCCCCATACGTAAAAATTTTAGCGGTCTTGTACCCGTTCCAGGGGACGGACGCTACGAATGGGACGGTTACTTACCCATTATTGAAAAGCCAAACGACTATAATCCTGCAAAGGGATACTTAGCGACTGCTAACCAAAATGTAACTCCAGAGAAATATACACATTGGGACGCTATAGGGTTCTCGTGGTCCGACCCCTATAGAGGTAATCGCGTGGACGAAATTCTTAGTAATGACGCTAAAAAATTAACTATGGAAGATATGAAGGCACTACAAACAGATTATCTTTCTATTCCTGCTAGGATACTCGTTCCTTTTTTAAAGCAGTATGATTTTACAGATAAAGCGGCCGAAGCGAAAACTAAACTAAGTGATTGGGATTACAGATTAGAGGCCAATTCTATTCCTGCTGCCATTTACGTTGCATGGGAGAATCAAATCAAGGATATGGCCAATGAACGTTTCATACCCAAAGAAGCAAAAGGTATCATAAAAACGCTTCAAATGAAGCGTATTATGGATTGGATTACTACGCCAGACAAGCGTTTTGGCACGTATCCTGTTCTCGAAAGAGACGAGTTTTTAAAGGATGCTTTCACAAATGCGGTTTCAGATTTAGAAAAAAACTTAGGTGCTGATATCAGTCAATGGCAATATGGGCAAGAAAAGAACAAGCACACCTACATGGAGCATGCCTTGAGTAATGCCGTTGAAAGTGCTACACGAAAAAAGCTAGACCTAGGTCCGCTTCCTAGAGGAGGTAATGCCTATACACCAGGTTCTACAGGCGGTAATTTAAGACAAAGTAGTGGCGCATCTTTTCGTATGATTGTTAATACGGGAGACTGGGATGCGGCAATAGGAACCAATGGCCCGGGCCAATCGGGTAATCCCGATAGTCCATTTTATAATAATCTTTTTGAACCCTGGGCAAAAGACCACTATTTTCCCGTGTATTATTCTAGAAATAAGATTGATTCTGTTGCTGTAGCTGCGAATGTGCTACGTCCGTTTGAACATTAACTCCCTAAAAATTCGTAACATAAGAGAAAGTTGACTGCGCTCTAAACGCTAGATGGATGTATTTTGACCTCTTTTATATTAACCCTGTCGCTCCTAAAGCACAAGGAGAATTTTAGGCCCGCTTTATACATATTAACTTATACCTAAGCCCTACTTACTTCCTGCCAATTTACAACCCAAATATGCCATTGGAAAATACGCTACAATTAAGTCCAATGCATTAAACCACATTGGACCTCCTAAGCTGCTGACACTTATGGCCCCACCAATAAAGAAGAAAGTTCCCACTAATACTGCAAAGAGCATATTTCGCGAAGCTGCAATTTTAGCAGCAACAAAAGCTCCAACAAGTGTTCCCAATGCATGGGCTAAAAAGGGCATGATAAAATGTTTGGGTTCAAAAAGATGCATTGTGGCTTTTAAACCCTCCATGGTTGTTACATCTCCGCCTTCTGGAGGTGGTATTATTGAACCACTAAGCATGACTATCCCCATATTTACAAGGCTACCAACAATAAGACCAGCTAGCACGGCTAGAATATTCTTCAGTACTGGATTCATAATATAACTGGTTTGGTTGTGAGTTAAATATAAATATACTAAAGGTCAATCACTTATGACTATAATAAATCTTGAATATTACTCAAATAAAGAAAAATCAACTTTCTACCAATAAACTACTTCAGGGCAAGCCCGCGAGGCATTCAAAGAAAAATCACATTTAATTTCGACGCAAATGTCAGCGCCTATAAATCCCGATTATCGAGTAAAAGCTCAAAACAAAAAAAGAGGACTTTTGCCCTCTTTTAATTTTTTCATTTAACAACTTAAGAAAACCGAATTAATTTTAATCCGGTATGTCTACGATGCTCTCTCCAACTTGAATGTCGGGTCAATGACCTATCTGCACTTGCTGCGTTTTTCGAATCTTGTTTTTTATAATTTTTCATATTTATTTATTTTTCCTAATTGTGATGAGTGAAATAATCACCCCTTTTTTCACATGATATAAGACGTTCAGAACTCTGAAATATTACATTTTTAGCAGGACTTTAACACTTAAGAAATTTACATAAAATACTAGTTGTCAATTAATTGAGTAGATTTCCAAGAATGTAACAAGTAGTATGGATTTAAAGATGTCGAAATCACAAAAAACAAGTAGCAAGACACAGAATACCGTAATATTAGTCTAATTAGTATAGTTCACCTTGTGGGAACGAAAATAACCCGCTCCCCTAGTTTATAAATGGCTTTTCTAGGCTCCAAACAAATAAAACCATCAGATTTTGCCAAACTGGTTAAATCCCCCGAGCCATTTTCAACCACAAGCGTTGCATATAGGGCACCATCTTTCCAATGGGTTTTAACCTGAATAAACCTTGTAAGCGGTGGGTTAATTTGAAGTTCCTCGCTCAACCGAATAGGACTACTATTTACAGGAACATTCCAAGAAGTGCTTAGCCAAGGCAGAAAATAAATATGATAATTTGCAAATGTTGACACCGGATTACCTGGAAAGGAAAAAATTACTGTATTGTGTTCCTTATGAAACCCAAACCAAAAGGGTTTTCCCGGTCGTTGTGCTACGCGATGAAATATTTTTTGCACTCCCAAAGCATCCATTACCTCCGGAATAAAATCGTACTTGCCTTTAGAAACACCGCCGCTTAAAAGTAAAACATCATTGGCTTGCAAAGCTTTTTCCAAACCTTCTTTTATAGCAGGCTTCTCATCCTTTAGATGCAATGCAGAAGCAGCTATTCCTAGCTTAGACAGCGCAACCTGTAATGTAATACTGTTCGATTTTCTAATCTGATGTGGTTTTGGAGTTTCAGCAACATTGACTAATTCATTTCCAGTTGAAATAGTGCACACCTTAGGCAAAGCTTGTACCTGAACCTTATCCGCACCAACGGAAGCCATCACACCTATTTCAGCAGGTGTAATCTTTTGACCTTTCTTTAAAATCTCTGCACCTTGAGTTTCATCACTTCCTTTGTAATGAATATTTTGCCCTTTTGTAACCGTTTTATCAATTACTACCCATCCCTTAGTTATAGTAATATGCTCATACATAATTACTGTATCGGTTCCTAAAGGCAATACAGCGCCCGTCATGACTTCTAAACATGCAGTTTGGTCTTGTAACTGCTGTTGCTGCATTCCTGCGCTCGCAATTCCTTCAATCCTAAACTTTGCAACACCATTTGCAAGAGCAGCATATGAGATGGCAATACCATCCTTAGTAACCCTGTTGAAGGGCGGAAAATCACGATCAGCTTTAATATTTTCAGCTAAAATTCTACCAGAACTATTCATTAGGCTTACCACTTCCACTCCCAAATCTATCGGATAAGAAAGCACTTTATTATACGCTTCTTTAAATGGTATCATAACTATATTTCCAATCCATTAATTAGTAAAACCCTTAAACCTACAATAAGCACCAATAGTGCCGTAATACGTTTTATTCCCTTTGTGGATAACCGCTTTAAACTGATACGAATGCCCAGTTGCCCTCCAATTAAAACAGTTGCTGCCAAACAAAGCGTTTCTATCCATGGTAATTCTAAAGTACCACTATATAGTAAGCCCATTAGCCCTGATACAGAATTCACCAAAATAAAGAAACTAGCTAGGGCAGCAATTTTTATCGCTTTATTCCAACGCAAATGATTTAAAATAGGAGCCAAAAAAATTCCACCTCCAATACCGACGAGTCCAGACAAAAAACCAATTCCACCACCTAAAAAATAATTTAATTTTTTAGGATAGGTAGTTGTTTCTGTTTCTTGCCATTGATAAGTTTGAAGCGCCAAGGACACCGCGGACACCATTAGTGAAACTCCCAATATCATAAAAAAAATATTTTCTTTTAGCCGAAAGGAAGCCCCAAGGAAAGCTAAAGGAATACTGGTAATTACGAAAGGGAGAAAATCGCTTAAAGTGGCGTGGTTTTTTTTAAAATACAGATACGTACTTCCTGAAACCACTATTAAATTACATACCAATGCAATAGACCTTATGGCAAAAAAGCTCGATAGAAAAATGGTAAGCAAAGCTAAATAACTAGACCCACCACCAAAGCCCACTGCGGAATATAAAGTGGCAATCACAAAAAAACCTAGGCACAACACTACAAGACTTTCAATGGGTATTTGCATAGGTATCTATCTTATTCATGCCGCCTTCTACTTGTATAAAATCTTTTTCAGGAAATAGCTCCTGCAATACTATAGCTGCTTTCTGGCTTCGGATACCAGATTGGCAAATGAGGTAAGTCACTTGGCTTAAATTTAAGTCCTGTGCTTTTACCGCTAATTCATCTAATGGAATATTCGTTGAATTCTTTAAATGATTTTCTGCGTACTCCGCCGTTGTCCTTACATCTAAAAAACTGATTGTATTATCCTTGAGCAAGTCTGTAATGTTGGCAGCAGCCATAGTTTTACCTTGTACTTCACAGTCAAAAGCATAACTATGCATCAAATCGGTTATCGTTAAATTTTTAGGGTTAAGCTCAAACTTCATTTTTTGAAAATGTTGTTTAAGCCCATCATATAAAAGCAAACTTCCAGATAAAACAGCTCCGATACCTGTAATGACCTTTATGGTTTCTAGCGCTTGTAGATTACCCACTATACCGGGGAGTATTCCTAAAACACCATGCTCGTTACAATTGGGTACCTCATCTGCCTTTGGCATCGTAGGAAATAAGCAGCGATAGGTTGGTCCGTTTTCATAGTTAAAAACACTAACCTGACCTTCAAAACCGTGTAAGGCCCCATAAACAAATGGTTTCTTTAACAAAATACAGGCGTCATTAATAAGGTAACGCGTAGGAAAATTATCTGTTGCATCCACTACTACGTCATAATTACTAATTATTTCTAGTGCATTAGAGGTATCCAAAAATGTTTTATAAGCAACTATTTGTGTATTAGAATTTTGGCTTTCTAGTTGTTTTTTGGCGAACTCAGCTTTTGACTGTCCAACCATATTTTCGGTGTACAACACCTGTCTGTGTAAATTTGATAGTGCTATATGGTCCTTATCCACTATACCTAAAGTGCCAACGCCCATCGCATTCAAATAGGTTAATACAGGAATTCCCAAACCACCGGCACCAATAACCAGCACCTTGGCCGCTGTTAGTTTTTGTTGGCCTTCCTCACCAAATCCTTTAAGGATTGTTTGTCTATGATAACGGTAAGCACTAGTCATAACGCAGCTTTTCAAGTGCCGTTTCATATTCCAATTTAGAATTAGCATTGAGTAATACTTCCTTTCGTTTTGGGAATACCAATTTCACCTCATTATTAATTAGAAATTTTCTAGGACAAGTGCCATTACCCTCCTCCAAATAAGACAACGAGGTGCTTAAGGCCTTTGGTTCCCATAACGCACAAAGCGGTTCTGGAAGTGGGTTTTCAGCATTTGCAAAAGCCGTTGCCATTTTAGACGCATCACGGGCATTAATTAAATCTTTTAAGGACTCCCTATCAATAAGAGGAAGATCGCAAGCCAATACTAACCAAGCAACATCTGGAAAAGTCTTATGTGCAGAGAGTAAACCGTTATAAGGTCCACGGTACTCATTTTTATCAACTATAGTATTAACCTCAGCTGCAATTTCTTCTTTTTGATCTTCTCTAATACTTAGATATGTAATGTCACAGACTTGGTTGAGCAATTGGTACAGATGGTCTCTCTGTGGGATACCATGATAGGATATTAAGCCTTTATCCTCTCCCATTCGGGTGCTTTTACCGCCAGAAAGAACAAGACCATAAATTTTAGCGCTGGAAATCATTTTTCCCTCCTTTTTTTTGTTCTAACTGTAGACTTGAAATTATAATATCTTGAGATAATGCCTTGCACATGTCGTATATGGTAAGCGCAGCAACAGAAACACCGGTCAAGGCCTCCATTTCTACTCCTGTTTTTCCATTACACTTAACGGTACAGTTGATAAGAAATTCATTATCACCTGGTACGATATCCACATTTATTTTTGTCAGATTAATTTGATGGCAAAGCGGTATGAGCTCAGATGTCTTTTTAACACCTTGAATACCTGCTATTACCGCTGTCTGAACGATACTGCCTTTTTTACCCAAGAATTCTTGTTTGGAAAGCGTTTGAAATACGGCAGCGGGAAAAACTACTTTTCCACTAGCAACAGCTATTCTAGACGATACCGTCTTATCGGAAACATCTACCATTACGGCATTTCCCTCCTCGTTTATATGCGATAGATTTTTCATGATTAACCTCCTATTGATGTCATAGAATTAGAAAATACATTTTTGTATTTTTCTTGAGCCTCAAAACCAGTCTTAGCCCTATTACCAACAGCCTTTAAAATTTCATTTTTTATGTTTTCTTGGGAATTAGCTGCTCTCATAATATCTCTAAGGTTGGCACTAGCCTTGGCGTAAAGACAAGTAATAACATCTCCTGTAGCAGAAATACGCAGACGATTACAGCTTCCACAAAACGTTCTACTAAATGACGGAATAACACCAAAAGAGCCCTTGAAACCAGGAATTTTATAATTGATAGAAGTCGATGTTTTCGGTGATTCTAGTTTATAATAGTTGGGATGGGCTTCTTTGATATGCTCTAGAATACGTCTATAATCCCACGCTATGGTATTGAAGGACTTGGTACCGCCATTGAACGGCATTTCTTCTAGATAACGCACTGCTACGTTGTAGTGCTTGGTCAGCTCCAGAATTGGTAAAATATCTTGCGTATTTTGACCATCCAGGGCAATAAAATTTATTCTAACATTAAAACCTTCCGTGATTAAACGTATAAGGTTATTATGAACCACATCGTATTGATTTCTTCTTGTAATACGTTCAAAAGTAGCTTTATCAATTGCATCAAGACTAACATTAATATTTTTAATACCCAACTCCTTTAGTTCATCAATATAAGGGCCTATTAATGTAGCATTTGTAGTAATGGAAATGTCTTCAAGACCGTCCATGCTGGCTAACTGCGTGAGCAATACCATGAGATCTTTTCGCACAAAAGGTTCTCCTCCCGTAATTCGGATTTTATCAATACCCTGCGCAACCATAATGGCACTAAGTTTCGTTAATTCTTCTATGGTAAAGAGTTTATCGTTTTTAGCAAAATTAATACCCTCTGAGGGCATGCAATAGTTGCAACGTAAATTACACCTATCGGTCACCGCTAAACGCAAATAATTAATAGTTCTGTTATGATTGTCTACTAACATAATCCTGCACTGATGCCCTAATATGTAGGGCAATTCAATTTTAAGGATGGGCAGATACCCAAACCGTTTTATTTTTAAACATTTCTTTTTTCCAGATAGGAACTGTCTCTTTTAAGGTGTCTATTAAAAACCGACACGCCTCAAAACAAGCGGAACGATGCGCAGATGATGCACCCACAATTACCACAGGTTCTTCCACACCCTTGTTACCTACGGCATGTTTCATTACTATTTTGTTCAGGCTCCACTTCTCCATAGCATTATCCGCAATTTTTTCCATTTCTTTTAAGGCCATTGTTTTATACGTTTCAAATTCTAACGCAATAACCTCCTCGTCTTGGGTAAACTCTCTTACGGCACCTATAAAAACACAAATACCTCCACTCTGTGGGTCCGATAAATCGGCATACACTTGGGAAGTATCAATGTGATCTACAATTTCTATTCGCTTCTTCATTAGCCTCCACTTACTGGGGGAATAACAGCTACTTCATCATTCCTTTTCAAAGGTACGTTATCTTGGGCATATTCACTATTTACGGCTATGGCCAAGGTTGTTAATCGAGAAAATTCAGGATAAGTATCTACTAAATGTTCTTTTAACGCTCCTACAGTTTCCGGAGTACTAGATTCTGATGAAAATGCCATTTGGGAGGCGCCAACGATATCTCTAGCAATGCCGAAAAATAAAACCTCCATATTATCCAAGAATTGGTTTAGTGTTCATGTTTGCCACAAAAGGTTGCTTATACAATCTAGCACCAGTAGCTTTTTTGATTGCAATAGCCACGGCGGCTCCTGCCGGTGGCAATGCAGGTTCTCCAAGTCCTGTGGGACTTAAGGTGTTTTTGACAAAATGAGTCTCCACTAGAGGAGTTTCGTTCATCCTTATCAATCGATACCCATCAAAATTATTACTTTGCGGTTTTCCTTGTTCAAAGGAAAAATCTCCATACATGGCATGACCCACGCCATCAATAGCACCACCCTCAATTTGATTTAAAGCTCCTAACGGATTCACGACAATTCCACAATCTACAGCGACCGTTATCTTTTTCACAACCGGAGTGTTTCCCTCCATGACTACATCCGCAACCTCTGCAACATGGGTATTATGACAATAATAGGCACAAATGCCTTGAAAAACGCCCTCCTTATCCGTTCCATAACCAGATTTTTCAGCGGCTAATTTTAAAACCTCTTGCAGGCGTTCTGCAGAATACTGAATACGGTCGTCGGTAGTGCCCTTAACTTTTTCCAATAAATCCATGCGCATTTTCACAGGATCTTTTTCGATTAATTCAGCGAGTTCATCCAAAAAAGTCTGTTCCGCATAAGATAAAAAATTGGTGTATGGTGCTCGCCATGCTCCCGTTGAAATATTACTGTTATAACTAGCTACATCTACCTGGTAATTTTCAATAGCCCCAGCTGGAAAGAAATTGGGTATAAGACCGTACATATTCCCGTTTACGGCAGCCTCTTTTAATTGATACCCTGTGATTTCACCATCTTTAACGCTTGCCTTAATTCTATATTTTATTGCAGGGCGATATACACCTGTTGTCATATCATCCTCTCTTGTAGAAACCATTTTAACCGGTTTTCCGATAGCGTCCGAAATTTCAGCGGCTTCATAAACAAAGTCACCATAAAGACGTCTTCCAAAGCCACCACCCATTCTTGTCATTTCCAAATGCACCTCATCAACACTGCGCCCCAATAACTCCGCTACTGTTGTCGCAGCATCCGCTGGCGTTTGTACAGGACCAACCAAATGGATTTTATCTTCGGTTACATCCGCAAAGAAATTCATAGGTTCCATAGTATTATGGGGTAGGAATGGAGATTCATACGTACGTTCTAAGATAGTATCTGCTGAGGCAAATGCCTTCGCAACGTTTCCGTCTTTACGTAATGTTTTAAATTCTTTTCCATCTAATAGACCTGTAAGAATTTTATCATGAGCTGCTGTACTCTCTAATGGAGCACTATCTGACCATACAGCTTTAATGATTTTTTTAGCCTTAATGGCAGCCCATGTATTTTCGGCAATTACCACAACCTTTTCTGAAGGCGGTAATTTAACCGTCCAGCTCAATTCTTTTGCTTGCAATAGTTTTTTTGCTTTCTTACCTATGGTAATTACATCTATAACACCAGGTATGGCTTTGGCTTCGGATGCATCAAAAGATTCCAATACTTGTCCAAATGCAGGAGGTCTTAATATGGTAGCATACACCATTCCCTCCTTGTTATAATCCAAACCAAAAAGTGGTTTTCCCGTAACAATTTTATCGATATCTACATTACCCCTATCGGTACCTATTATCGTAAAATCCTTTGGGTCCTTCAAAACAATTTTCTCTTTTGCCACTTCATTTTCTTCTCCTTCGGCAATTTCAGCATAACTGTTAGCTCTTTCGTTCTCAAGAATAGCGGCTTCATTGGCTACATCGCCATAGCTTAGGGTTTCTCCTTTTGCATTTGTTATGACCCCTAGCTTAGCGGAACATTCAGTAGGGTCTACTCCCCAACGCGCCGCGGCAGCATTAACCAAAATCTGACGTGCAGATGCACCTGTTTCCCTAAGCGCATCCCATCCAAAGCGAATGGACTGACTCCCACCAGCAACCTGTCTCGTAAAGTTCTTAGTATCCAAAGCACCTTGTACTACATTTACATTTTCCCAGGGTACATCCAGCTCTTCGGCTATAAGCATGGGCATTGCCGTTTTAACACCCTGGCCTATTTCTGGGTTGGGAGAAAATATGGTTACCATACTTTCTTTTGATATTTTGATGAACGCATTAAAATCGTTATAATCTAACGAAGCTATATCTACTGGCATTTTCACATTATCCTTACAAGCTGTAAATAAGTTAAACCCAATAAGCATTCCGCCACTTGCCAAGGAGGAAGTTCTTAAAAAAGACCTTCTACTAAATTTTGATGGTATTATTGTTGACATGATTTACGATTTTTTAGATTAGGTCGGTTTGTTTTCAGCTGCCATCGCAACCGCTTTTTCAATTCTGTTGTAGGACGCACAGCGACAAATATTACCGTGCATAGCTCCTCTAATTTCCTTACTTGAAGGGTTGGGATTTTTGTCTAAAAATGCTGATGCCGTCATAATCTGACCGGCCTGACAGTAGCCACATTGCGGTACATCGATTTTCTTCCAAGCTTCCTGTACAGGGTGAGAACCATCTTCCGAAAGTCCTTCTATGGTAGTAATTTCTTTTCCGTCCAATTGCGAAACAGTGAGCTGACAACTACGGGTAGCATTACCATCTATATGTACGGTACAGGCTCCACATTGGCCTATTCCACATCCAAATTTAGTCCCGACCATATTCAATTGGTCGCGTAAGGCCCACAACAGCGGCATATCGTCGGAAGCCTCAAATTCTTGGGATTTCCCGTTAATCTTTAAATTGTAAGTTGGCATAGTAATAAGTGTTAGATTAGTACCTTGGTCTTATCTACATTTCCGATGAAAAGGAAATAGCGGTATAAAATAAAAGCCCTTGCATACACAAGAGCTTCTAAGGTACTTATAATATTTTAAGATATGATTTCTTATGGAATTCATTTAACCTTTTTTTAAGTTAAATTTTGAACCCTATTCGGCCTACGACTATTCCTTAATAACAAAAGATGCGGCTTCAGGTTTTTGATAAAAACCAACTTCTTTCTTTGTGTCACTTAAGGTCATATTTTCAAAAGTTACCGTGCTTTTCTCTTCTTTGATAGTGCTACCCTCGTAATTATACCACGTTATCGCTTTGGGAAGTAAAAGTCCATTGACATCCATCCAATCGGAATAGCGAATCCATTTTACATTATCGGAAACTTCACCACTACGGTAGGTAACGGTATAACCCAGCCATTGCATTTTAAAAGTCTCTGGGTGGTAATGAAGGTAATACTCATCTTTTGAAGAGACGCCAATGCCATTATCATAGCTTATACGGATACCTGGATACGAAACACCCTCATATTCTAGATTTTCAGTGGCTGCATAATTAATTCCATCATCTGCCAATACAAAGGGCATCGCATAAAAATAGAACATCAAATTATGATAAAAAATAGGATCTCCTTTATAGGTTTTATCAGCATCTAACAACCAAACACCTTCTCCATCAAAACCCATAGAATAATTGGCTGTAGTGACCTTATCCTTACGTGAGATAAGGTCTATGGTATGTGTTTCTCGTGCCTTGGGTTTGGGTAAATCAAAAACTAAAGTTTTTTGTTTTCGCCATATGGCAAAGCCGCCATGGGCGTCAAAGATTTTTTCTAATTCTTCCGGGAAATCATTAGAAACAACAATTTGCTCTTTTTGCTGCTCCAATTTTTCCTGTGGTTTTACCTGTTCTTTGCAGGATAACGAAACCGTAAATAGTACAAGTATTACTAATTTTTTCATGTTGGTCGGATTTTTTTATTTGAACATCTGTCGGCACTTTCCAAAATACTTAACATATTCCATTATTTTTACAACCCATGCTAGAAACTAAACATATCTCCAGTGCGCAGAATACCTTGGTCAAAAAGATAGTTCTCTTGCGTGACAAATCAAAGGAACGTAAAAAAACGGGGCTTTTTATTTTGGAAGGCAAAAGGGAGTTAGAACTGGCCCAACAAGGAAATTATGATATAAAGACGGTTTTATATAACGAGAAGCTTGTAACGATTAGTACACTCAAGGATAACTTTAATCTTTATAACAATACCATTTTAATCGGAGTTACACAGGAGGTTTATGATAAAATAGCATATCGAAATACCACCGAGGGTATCGTTGCTATCACAAAGGCGAAATCACATAATCTTTCACAGCTAAAACTGAAAACTAAAAATCCACTTATTTTAGTTGCAGAGGCTCCGGAAAAACCCGGAAACATAGGAGCTTTACTAAGAACAGCGGACGCGGCCAATTTAGATGCGGTGCTTATTGCCAATCCTAAAACGGACCTGTATAATCCTAATATTATACGTTCTAGTGTAGGCTGTGTTTTTACGGGTACTATTGCAACAGGTACTTCTTCCGAACTAATTGGTTATTTAAAGAATCATGAAATTGATATCTATTGCGCTGCGCTGACGGCCTCCAAAGACTACTCCTTAATTAATTATAAAAAACCCACCGCCATAGTCGTAGGTACAGAGAACAGTGGGTTAAGTGATATTTGGCTAGAACAGTCTACTCAAAATATTATTATACCCATGGAAGGCCATATAGACTCCATGAATGTATCGGTATCCGCGGCAATACTTATCTTTGAAGCCAAAAGACAACGTAAAAGCTAAGTGACAACAAAAGAGCTAATCTGGCGTTTGCTCTCTAAGTTCAACCCAACCTATGAATAACTCCTTTGTTTTTTATTGCATTTTAGGAATACTCGTTTTTGAATTTTTAGTTTCTACCACTTTGAACTATTTAAATTCCAGACATTTTAAAGATGAAGTTCCTGAAGATTTAAAGGATGTGTATAACCAGGAAGAATACAAAAAATCGCAATCCTATAAATTGACCAATTATAGATTTGGCATATTTACATCGATTTTTTCATTGACATTAATTCTCGTATTCCTAATTCTTGGTGGTTTTGGGTGGGTAGATAATTTTGTAATGGAGAACACTCAAAACCCCATACTCCAGGCACTTTTATTTTTCGGCATCATTATGATCGGCAGTGATATCCTAAGTACTCCTTTTGGGGTTTATCAAACTTTTGTAATCGAAGAAAAATTCGGATTTAATAAAACTACGGCCAAAACCTTTATTCTTGACAAAATAAAAGGCTGGGCAATGACCATTATTATCGGAGGTCCCTTACTGGCTTTAGTACTATGGTTCTTTCAATTCGCTGGAAAAAACTTCTGGTTATATACTTGGGTATTGATTGCAGTTTTCACCCTGTTCATGAACCTATTCTACAGCAAACTAATCGTCCCGCTATTCAACAAACAAGAGCCTTTACCGAACGGAAGTTTAAAAGAAAAGATAGAACGTTATGCGCAAAATGTGGGTTTTGACCTCCAAAATATATTTGTCATAAACGGTTCTAAAAGATCTACAAAAGCCAATGCTTATTTCTCTGGATTTGGCAAAGAGAAGCGGGTAACTTTATACGATACGTTAATCAAAGATTTAGATGAGGACGAAATAGTCGCTGTTCTGGCCCATGAGGTAGGTCATTACAAAAAAAAGCATATCATCTTCAATTTAATCACTTCTATCCTGCTCACGGGCATCATGCTGTTCATTCTTTCCCTGTTCATCAATAATCCAGACATATCTTTAGCTATAGGCGTTGACAGACCTAGTTTTCATGCGGCATTAATAGGGTTTGGAATACTATACAGTCCTTTTTCAGAAATCACAGGGTTACTCATGAACCACTTTTCCAGAAAGTTCGAATATCAAGCAGATGACTACGCTAAAAACACTTTTGCAGCACTACCGCTAGTGACCTCTTTAAAAAAGCTATCCAAGAATAGTCTAAGCAATTTAACCCCGCACCCTGCATATGTTTTCATGCACTATTCCCACCCTCCGTTAATAGATAGAATCAGGAATTTAAAGGCTTAGTTTTTGTTGTATAGCAGCTTATATTGTGTTAATTTTATTCTAGAATGACACAAGCCGCTATAGAAGAAGAAAACAAATTAATTGCTAAGCAATACAAGGAATTGTTACGCATTAGTTACCAAACACTGTCGGATGAGGATAAAAAACTTATTCGCAGCGCTTTTGAGATTGCGGTAGATGCCCACAAAGAACAGCGTAGAAAGTCCGGAGAAGCCTATATTTTTCATCCTATCGCCGTGGCAAAAATTGTAGCCTCCGAAATTGGATTAGATGCTGTTTCCATTGCCTCTGCACTTCTTCACGACGTAGTTGAGGACACCGACTATACCTTAGACGATATTGATCGCATGTTTGGAGAAACGGTAGCAAGAATTGTCGATGGCCTAACAAAAATATCCCACCTAAAAAAGGACATGAATATCTCCCAGCAAGCGGAGAACTTCAGAAAAATGCTACTTACCCTTAATGATGATGTACGCGTTATCATAATCAAAATAGCGGATAGGTATCATAACATGCTTACCATGGACTCCATGCCAGAGCATAAACAGGTTAAAATCTCTTCTGAAACCCTATACATTTATGCACCCTTAGCGCATAGAATCGGGCTTTATAACATTAAGACGGAGTTAGAGGACTTAAGCTTAAAATATACAGAACCAGAGGTTTATAACGCTATAAAAAGTAAAATTGAAGATAGTAAAGAGGAGCAACAGGCATATATTGATTCTTTTGCGGAAGTGATAGACAATTCCTTGAAGAAAGAAGGATTGAACTATTCCATAAAGGGCCGAATGAAATCAATTTTTTCCATGCGGCGTAAGATGAAAGCCCAAAACGTAAGCTATGAAGAAATCTATGACAAGTTTGCTATACGCATCATTTACAAATCGGATGCACAGAACGAAAAGTTTTTAGCCTGGAAAATATATTCCATTGTTACGGATCACTTTACCCCTAACCCGGTACGACTAAGAGATTGGATATCATCACCAAAATCAACGGGCTACGAAGCACTTCACATAACCGTTATGGGCCCCGAAGGAAAATGGGTAGAAGTTCAGATACGCAGCGAACGTATGCATGAAATTGCAGAAAAAGGATACGCGGCACATTTTAAATACAAACATGGTAACCAAAAAGAACAGGGTATAGAAGTTTGGCTCAATAAACTCCAAGAAGCTTTGGAAAACGCCAACACCAACGCAGTAGACTTTGTAGAGGAATTTAAACTAAACCTTTACTCTAAAGAAATATTCGTTTTTACCCCCAAGGGAGAATTAAAATCTTTACCAAAAGGCGCTACTCCATTAGATTTTGCCTTCAGTATACATACAGAAGTAGGGATGCGTACCCGTGGCGCAAAAGTGAACGGGAAATTAGTTCCATTGAACACTACACTTAATAGTGGGGACAGACTAGAAATCATAACATCTAACCAAGCGAAACCAAATCAAAACTGGCTCGATTATGCAACTACGGCCAGAGCAAGATCTAAAATTAAATCCGTCTTAAGAGAGGAGAAAAAATCCATTGCGGAAGAAGGAAAAGAGACGTTACGACGAAAGTTGAAGTCTCAAAAAATTAACTTGAACGAGGATTCCGTGAATAAAATGGTTACCTTTTTTAAGTTAAAGACCAGTTTAGACCTTTTTTATCGTGTAGGCATGGGGTCAATTGACAATCAGATGCTAAAAGATTTTGCATCTAATTACAATAATGCTTTCATAAGTTTCTTCAAAAATAAAATCAGAAGAACCCCTGCGCCAGAAGACGTCAATAAAGAAGAAATAACTTCCAAATACGATATGTTGGTATTTGGAAAGGAAGAAGAAAAATTAGATTACAAACTTTCTCAATGCTGTAATCCTATTCCTGGAGATGAGGTTTTTGGTTTTGTAAGTGTTTCAGAAGGTATAAAAGTGCATAAAAAGAACTGCCCTAACGCTATTTCGTTACAATCTAACTATGCTTATAGAATTATAAGCGCAAAATGGGTAGACTCCACACAGGAAGAGTTTAAAGTAGACATCCAGCTCACGGGAATAGACAATCTAGGATTAGTAAGCGAAATAACAGAAGTTATTTCTGGAAATATGCATGTAAACATGCGAAATCTTAACTTTAGTACGGATGGTGGAACCTTTACAGGACGTATAACGGTGGTCGTTAAGAACAATCATATTTTGCAAAAACTGATAGATAATCTAAAGCAGATTAATGGTATTGACAAAGTGGGTCGACTTTAGGAAAGGAAATAAAATTTAAATGTACATTTGCACATTAAGGCAATATATATGGCTTCCGATAAGAACCAAGAAATTGTAAAAAACGTATTTACTAGCTTTTTAGAAGATAACGGGCACAGAAAAACACCCGAACGTTACGCTATACTCCAAGAAATTTACGAAAGTGAAGATCACTTTGATATAGAGTCGCTCTACATCAAAATGAAGAATAAAAACTACCGTGTAAGTAGAGCTACCCTTTATAATACTATTGAGCTATTATTAGATTGCAAATTGGTTCGAAAGCATCAATTTGGGAAAAATCAGGCACAATATGAAAAATCTTATTTTGATAGACAACATGATCATGTAATTCTCACGGATACCGGCGAGGTCATGGAGTTCTGTGACCCACGCATACAATCCATAAAAAAGACGATAGAAGAAGTGTTCGATATAAAAATCAATACACACTCACTATACTTCTACGGAACAAAAAATAAAACAGAAAAAACGAACGACTAACCAAGTATATTTTAAATGGCAGTAGATTTATTGTTAGGCCTACAGTGGGGTGACGAAGGAAAAGGGAAAATTGTTGATGTATTAACTAAAAACTATGATATAATTGCGCGCTTTCAAGGCGGTCCCAATGCGGGTCATACCTTAGAGTTTGATGGAATAAAACATGTTTTACATACTATCCCCTCTGGGATTTTTCACAAAAATGCAACCAATGTAGTTGGTAATGGTGTAGTTATTGACCCCGTTATTTTCAAAAAAGAATTAGATGCGTTAAAAGATTTTAAATTAGATATTAAATCTATTTTACTTATTTCTCGTAAAGCCCATTTAATATTACCGACCCATCGTCTTTTAGATGCAGCTTCGGAAGCAGCGAAAGGAAAAGCCAAAATTGGCTCTACATTAAAGGGAATTGGTCCAACTTACATGGACAAGACCGGCCGAAACGGTATGCGGGTAGGTGATTTGGAACTAAGTGATTGGAGAGAAAAATACCGTTCCCTGGCCAATAAGCATGAGGCGATGATTGGGTTCTATGATGTTGATATCCAGTATGATCTAGCGGAGCTAGAGGCTGATTTCTTTAGCGCTGTGGAAGAGCTCAAAGCATTGACCTTCATTGACAGCGAAGAGTACCTTTACCAAGCTCAAAAATCCGGAAAGAAAATACTGGCCGAGGGCGCCCAAGGCTCTTTGCTGGATATTGATTTTGGAACCTACCCATATGTAACCTCATCGAATACTACCGCCGCCGGTGCTTGTACCGGTCTAGGGGTAGCCCCTAACCAAATTGGCGAGGTAAAAGGTATCTTCAAAGCCTACGCCACCCGTGTGGGTAGTGGCCCTTTCCCCACAGAATTGTTCGATGATGATGGTGCGACTATGGGAAAAGTAGGAAATGAATTTGGAGCAACTACAGGAAGACCAAGAAGATGTGGTTGGTTAGACCTTGTCGCTTTAAAATATGCAGTTAGAATTAATGGCGTCACTGAACTCATGATGATGAAAGGTGACGTTTTAAGTGGATTTAAAAAATTAAAGATTTGTACGGCCTATAATTACAAGGGTGACACCATAGACCATTTACCTTATAACATTGAAGCAGAAAATGTAACTCCTATATACACAGAAATGAAGGGATGGGATGAAGATTTGACAAAAATGACCAAAGCAGGGCAATTGCCAGATTCGCTAAATGCTTATATCGATTTCTTAGAAAAAGAATTGGAAGTCCCTATTAAAATAGTATCCGTAGGTCCGGATAGAACCCAGACCATACACAGATAATCAATAACTTCGGTCATAACCTACATGGCGTTAAGCGAAAAAAAGCTTAACGCCATTTATTTTTTTATTAAGTTTCATTAATCAAATTACACAAGATGAAACATATAAAAACACTTCTAGCACTAGTTATTCTTAGTATGGCCTGTAAGACCGAGAAAAAACAGGAAACTCCCGAGACTGCTCCTGTAGCCGAAACAGAAGAAGAATGGATTGTTCTTTTCGACGGAACCAGTACAAAAGGATGGAGAGCTTATAATGGTAAAACCTTACCTCCTGGCTGGGTAGCAAAGAATGGAGAACTGACTTTTGACACCGCTTTAGGTCTTGAACAAGATTACAAGGGCGGAAAAGATATCATCTACGGCGCGGAAGAATTCGAGAACTTTGAGCTACATGTAGAATGGAAACTTCCAGAAGGTGGTAACAGCGGTATTTTCTATCATTTAAAAGAAGGATATGATAGTCCACCCGAAGTATCACCAGAATATCAACTTATAGATGATGAGAACTATGCAAGAATCCATGATTTAACCGCATACAATAGCAGTCTGGGATATACCGAAAAACCAGAGGAATTAAAACCATTGCAACAGACAGCATCTGACTACGCCATGCATCCCGCGGACCCAAAGGATAAGGTATTACATCCTGTAGGAGAATGGAACTCCACCAAGATTGTTTTCACTCCAGAAAAAGTTGAACATTGGCTGAATGGAAAAATGGTGGTATCTTTTGTTCCCTGGTCAGAAGAATGGTACGAAAAAAAGAATTCCGATAAGTGGAAAAACAGTGAGGACTATGGAAAATACAAGACGGGCTTCATAGGCTTTCAAGACCATTCCAGCCCTATTTGGTTCAGAAACATAAAAATTAAAAAACTATAACCGCCATCCATGAAAAAAAGAGAATTTTTAAAAAAATCAGCCCTATTAGCATCCACGACCGCTATTATGCCTTCATTTGTTATGGCTTGTAAAGAGGAAAAGCAAGCAGCCACTGAGGTAAAGAAGCTTACTAGATTACGAACAGCTCATATAGGTGTTGGTAATATGGGAGGTGAAGACTTAAGAGATATTTCATCTCATGCCGATGTAGATGTTACTGCTTTGTGTGATGTGGATTCCAATAATTTAGCAGCTGCTAAAAAACTACATCCAAATGCAAAAACTTTTACGGACTACAGGATTATGCTAAAAGAAATGGCTGATGATATTGATGCGGTTATCGTGTCTACTCCAGACCATACTCACGCCCCCGCATCCATGATGGCAATGGAAATGAATAAATCCGTTTATTGTCAAAAGCCATTGACACACTACGTCTCTGAAGCTCGTTCCATGAAAAAATTGGCTGCGGAAAAGGGTTTGGTCACTCAAATGGGAATACAGGTTCATTCCTTCTATGATTATAAATTGGCCACGCTACTAATTCAATCCGGTATTATTGGAAAAGTGCATACCGTGAGGGCTTGGTCTCCGAAAAATTGGGGTTATGATGGGCCAGTTCCAGAAGGAAAAGACCCCATACCCAGCACTTTAGACTGGAATCTCTGGTTGGGTACCTCAGCTGAAAGAAACTATAAAGAAGATGTCTACCATCCTGGCAATTGGAGAAAACTGGTAGATTATGGCTGTGGAACCTTAGGAGATATGGGGGTTCATATATTTGACACCCCTTACAACGCGCTAGCTTTAGACGTTCCTATGACCATAAAAAACGAGTGTAGAACTCCAAACGGTTTTGGCTTCCCAGAGAATAACAACGTTACCTATGAATTTCCGGGCACGGAATATACAACAGACACTTTAAAGTGGGTATGGTATGATGGCCCAGGTGCTCCAGATATGCATGAAGACCTATTTTTACCAGGAGCCAATGGAAAAATATCTAACAATGGCGATAAAAAGAACGCATCTATGGAAGATAAAATGTCTTTGGAAACGAAAACAGCGGAGGCCGGTAAGTTACCTGACCAAGGGGCGATGTTCATTGGGGAGAAAGGGCGGTTATTATTACCCCACTTTATGCAACTACCACAAAAGATAGTAGATGGTAAATATGTTGATATTTCTACTGAAATAACCGCTGTTGAAAAAGCGAACAATATGGGCAAGCCTATTAGGGATTATGCTTCGGAAGGTCCGAAACACTACCATCAATTTGTAGATGCCTGTCTGGGTAAAGATGAATGCACAGCACCATTTTCCTATGCCTCTAGATTAACGGAAACCATCTTACTAGGGGTTATTGCGGGAAGATTCCCTAATCAAACTTTACACTGGGATAACGAAAAGGCCAAGTTCTCGGAAGAGGAGGCCAATGCATTTTTAGAAGGTGATTACAGAGACTTCTAAAAGCTTATGAAACAGGTAATTCAAACTAATTTCAAAAAACACATCTGTTCTTTCAAGCCACCAATAGGTGGCTTTTTTGTATTATATTTAAAAGTAATATATGAATATAAAATCGACCTATCTTAAATCTCCTTCTATGAAAAACAGCTTCAAGGGTTCCTATTTCAATCTACTTCATGGGATTTTCCTTCTAGGTGTAGTTATCTCCTGCTCTCCTGAAAGACAAGCGAAAGTAAATGTACTCCCTAATGCGAACATAGCCCTAATTGGAAATAATTTAGGATCAAGAATGATGAATTACGGGTATTTTGAGACAGAAATGCATTTACGTTTTCCTAAAGATTCTTTAACTATTAGAAATATGTGCGATGGCGGGGACACCCCTGGTTTTAGACCTCATGCTTCAAGAAATACACCCTGGGCATTTCCCAATGCAGAACAGTTTCAAACTGAACTTGCCAAAAATTCAGGTAGTGAAGGGGTTTTTGAATACCCGGATGAGTGGTTAGATAGACTTAACGCAGATATAATAATTGCCTTTTTTGGTTACAACGAATCTTTTGAAGAAGAAAAAGGAATTGAAAATTTCAAAAATGAACTTGAAGCTTTTATCACGCATACTCAAAATCAGAACTATAATGAACAAAATCCTCCGGAATTAGTACTGGTATCACCAATAGCATTTGAAAACTTATCAGATTTGTATGACCTCCCAAATGGTAAAGCCGAGAATAGGAATCTGAAAATTTATACGGAAGCAATAGCATCAGTTAGCAAGAAATATCAGGTTGCCTTTATTGATGTCTATACCCCTTCCCTACAGTGGTACGAGCAAGAAGACGAGCTCACTATTGACGGTTTTCAAATGAACGACAAGGGATACCAAATATTTTCAGATTATATAGCCACAGCACTAGCTGGAAAAAACACCATTGCGAATACCAGTTTAAAGACAGCTGTAAAATCTTCTGTGGAAGAAAAGAATTTTTTCTGGCATAATAATTATAAAGTTCCCAATGGCGTACATGTCTATGGCAGAAGACACGCTCCTTATGGACCGGACAACTACCCTTTTGAAATTGAGAAGATACGTGAAATGACAGCTATACGAGATACCGCCATATGGGCAACGGTTCAAAATTTAAATTATGATGTAAAAGGTGCAGACCTTAAAACAACCACGTTGCCTCCAGTAGAAACCAACTATAATTTAGGAAGTTCGGATGACCCCAAGAATTATCTTTATGGCGAAGATGCAATTCATACATTGAAAGTTCCCAAAGGATATAAAGTAGCCTTGTTCGCATCCGAAAGTGAGTTTCCCGACCTTGCCAATCCCGCCCAATTATCTTTTGACAACAAGGGCAGGCTTTGGGTAGCAACACTTCCCTCCTATCCCCATTACAAGCCTGGAGACATGCGCCCCAACGATAAATTATTAATTCTGGAAGACACGGACAATGACGGCAAAGCAGATAAACAAATTGTATTTGCAGAAAATTTACATTTACCATTAGGGTTTGAATTTGCCCCAGAGGGAGTTTATATAAGCCAAGGCACCAATCTAAAACTACTTACCGATACTGATGGAGACGATAAGGCAGATAAAGAAGAAATAATATTAAGCGGTTTTGATGACCATGACACACATCATAACATATCTGCCTTTTGCGCCGATCCTTCAGGAGCGTTTTATATGGCAGAGGGAGTGTTTTTACATACCAATGTAGAAACCCCGTATGGACCGGTAAGAGGAACCAATGGAGGTTTTTACAGATATAATCCTCAAAGAAAAAAATTAGATAGAGCAGTACAAGTTAGCATTCCAAATCCATGGGGGATAGCGTTCGACGACTGGGGTCAAGATTTCTTTTTGCACACCTCTGGACCTACCGTACAATGGATGACGCCTAGCACGCTAAAATCCATTTATGGTATCGCCGCGCCATTAACCAAAGACTTGATTGAAGATGCGCACAAGGTGAGGCCCACATCAGGTATGGAATTTGTTTCGAGCAGTCATTTTCCAGATAATGTACAAGGAGATATGATTTTGGCTAATTCCATTGGCTTTTTAGGAATGAAACAGCATCAGGTCATGGAAGATGGTACGGGCTACAAAACAAAACACAGACAGGATTTAATCGTCAGTAGCGATAAAAATTTCAGACCCGTAGATATGGAGTTTGCTCCAGATGGATCCCTGTATTTAGTGGATTGGCATAATGTACTCATCGGACATATGCAACACAATGCCAGAGATCCGTTGAGAGATCATGTACATGGCAGAATATATAGAATCACCTATCCTTCCAGACCATTAGTGCAACCGGCAAAAGTGGCAGATGCAAGTATTGGTGAACTATTAAATAATTTAAAACTACCTGAATATCGAACAAGGTACCGTTCTCGTAGGGCTTTGAGAGGAAAAGATAAGGACAAAGTACTGGGCAGCTTGGACAATTGGTTAAGTAATTTAAATAAAGATGATGAAAACTACGAACATCATAGACTGGAAGGACTTTGGGTAAGTTGGGGATTAAACCAAGTTCATAAAGATTTACTTAAGTCCCTATTGGAATCGGAAAATCATAAAGTTAGGGCTGCATCGGTCAGGGTACTGCGCTATATGGAACATCAAATACCAAATAGTATTGAGTTATTTAAAAAAGCGGCGGCGGATACCCATGGAAGAGTGCGTTTAGAGGCGATTACAGCCGCATCCTGGTTAAACGATAAAGATGGTTTGGAAATTCTTTCGGTAGCAAAAGAATACCCTTTGGACGAGTGGATGCAGCCCGCATATGATTTTGCCATGAACAGACTATCGGGTGATTTCCTATCCAAGGACGGAACGGGACTCGTAGCCTCTCACTTAAAAGGTGATGATTTGAAGGCGTTTACAAAAGGAAAAGCTATTTATCAAACAGAAGGGTATTGCATTACCTGTCACCAAGAAAGTGGTGCCGGACTTCAGGCATCCGGTTATCCAACTCTGGTAGACCAACAGTGGGTAACGGGCAACGAAGAAAGACTTATAAAATTGGCATTGAACGGATTGTACGGACCAATGAGCGTTATGGGAAACGATTATGATGGTCAGGTACCGATGATGGCTTTCAGAGGCTTATTGAACGACGAGGAAATCGCCGCTGTACTAACTTATGTCAGGAATGCCTTTGGAAATAGAGCCTCAGTCATAGCTCCAGAAAAAGTGAAAGAAATTAGGGATGCCACAAAAGATAAAAAAGGCTTTTACACTCCAGATGAACTACTAAAAGAATATCCACTAGAAAAATAGTTTAAAAATGATACGTGTCAGAATAATGCCGCTATTAGCATTCCTAATTCTAATCGCTAGTTGTGCGGAAAAAAAGAGCAAAAAACTAACACCTGCGGATACTAAAGTCGATACCCCGTTACATATTGTTTTTGTAAGCGGAGATGAAGAATACCGTTCTGAAGAATCAATGCCCATGCTCGCTAGGCTTGCTAAAAGAGAACTGAATGCCAAAGTAACAGTTTGTTACGCGTTGGATTCCATTGGTATAATTAATCCGAACAACACCGATCATATTTCCAATTTAGAAGCTTTGGAAACGGCAGATCTGATGGTTATTTTCACAAGGTATAGAACGCTACCAAAAAATGAAAGGGATTATATTGTGAACTATGCCGAATCAGGAAAGCCTATAGTCGGTTTCAGAACTGCGACCCATGCATTTAAATACAAAGACCCTAGTCTTGAATATTGGAATGATGAGTGGCCTACTAAGGTTTTTGGACAACAATGGATTACACACCACGGACATTTTGATGATGGTAAGTTTCCCGTTACCCAGATAGCATCATTGAAAAGTGAGCATCCTATTTTAAGAGGTTTCAATCCGTTCAAAGCCTATTCTTGGTTATACCACGTAGATGGCGGTTCATGGAAATTGTTTGGGGATTCCAAACCTATTTTACAAGGGCATTCCTTAAAATCAAAACATGAAATGGAAGGTAGGCTTGATGAGTTTCCACTGACCAATCCTGTAGCTTGGACAAAAAGCTACACCGGGTCCTCGGGAAAAAAAGCAAAAGTATTTTTCACTACACTCGGGCATCCTTACGATTTTAAACTTCCCGTTGTACGCAGAATTGCGCTAAATGGGATTTTTTGGGCCTTGGGAAAAGAGGATCAAATACCGCTAGATGGAACTAATGTAAGTTTAGACCAGCCCTTTGAACCCAATAACTCTGGTTTTGGCACTATTTACAAACCAAATCTTAGACCAGAAACTATTCAGTAATCACTATTAAAAGTATCCCAAATTAAGCAGCACTGCTCAAAATTATTCTATTTTTGAACAAATTTAGCAGTTTGAAAGATTATCTATTTCTTATTTTGTTTTTAGCTTTAAGCAGCACAGTCTCTTCTCAAATTACGGTAAGTGCAAATGAAAATGATTCGGTAGCTAAAAAGCAAATCAACATCGTTTACGGAGCAAATTTCACTAAAAACGAAAAGGCTTATCCTGGCGCATCTATCTTTAGTAAAGATGACAGACAGGTGCAGTTTGAGCACCAAGGGGCAGATTTATGGTGCGATATTGCCATATTTTTTCAAAAAGAGAATAGACTGGAAGCTAGAGGAAATGTGCTCTTAAAACAAGGGGATTCTGTAGAAATGGTCAGTGAAAGAATAGACTACAAGGGCGATATAAAACTTGCAAAAGCCTGGGGCAACGTTGTTCTGACCAATTCTGATATGACCCTGCGAACGGATACCTTGCGGATGGATCGCGAAAAACAAGAAGCTTATTATCACGATAATGGTACGGTTGTAGATTCTGCAAATACCCTTACAAGCAAAATTGGAAGGTATTTTATGGAGCGAAAAAAATATCAATTCCTAGATAGCGTCCATATAGACAATCCCGAATATATTTTAGATTCCGAGCAATTAGATTACTACACCACATCAAAGAATGCCTACATGTATGGCCCATCTACCATAGTTGGCGAAGCTTATACCATCTATTGTGAACGTGGATTTTATGATACTAAGGTAGAAAGCGGATATGGCATAAAAAATACACGCATAGATTATAATAACAGAATTGTAGAAGGAGACAGTGTTTACTTCAATAAAGCAAAAGAATTTGCATCCGCAACCAACAACATCACCGTTACGGACACTATCAATAAAGGTATAATTCGCGCACATTACGCCGAAGTACACAAAGCGAAGGATTCTGTATTCGCCACAAAAAGAGCAGTTTCCATATCTGTTCAGGAACTAGATTCTTTGTATGTTCATGGAGACACGCTAATGGTTACGGGCAAACCGGAAGCAAGAATATTACGTGCGTTTAGAAATGCAAAATTTTTTAAGACCGATTTGAGCGGCAAATGCGATTCCATTCATTCAGAAGAAGCAACGGGTATAACCCAACTTATAAAAAATCCTATTATTTGGAACGGCCCCAATCAAATGACCGGAGATAGCATTCACTTAAAATCTAACCTAGAAACGGAGAAACTAGATTCCTTAAAAGTATTGGATAATGCTTTCGTTATATCCCTGGACAGTGTTAGCATGGAAGGCTACAATCAGGCGAAGGGAAAAGACCTTTTTGGGAAATTCATTGAAAATGAACTAAAGCTAATAGACCTCATAAAAAATACCGAAGTTATATACTACATGTACAATGACGACGATGAACTAATCGGGATAGATAAAACCATTTGTAGTTCCATTCGTATTGTAATGGAAAACAATGATATAGAAGACCTAACCTTTTTCACAGATCCTGATGGGGATATATTCCCAGAAAAGGATTTACCAAAAAATAGTAGAATTTTAAAAGGTTTCGTCTGGCGCGGTGACGAGCGTATCCTAACCAAAGATGATATTTTTGATGAGGACGACAATAACATTGAACTGGTAGTTATAAGAGGTATAGACAATCCTATAGATATTGATGCCGAGGAAGAGGAACGTAGTCAGAATGAATCAGACCCCATTAACAACATACCTAATAACCAAGCGACCGACCCTAAACAAACAAAAGTACCTAAGAAGGTAAAGTAGCGCTTTCATGATTGACGATTTCCTAAAATATCAGGCCCAAACCACACCATATCCTTTGGGTATGGAAATCTCACACGCCAAAGGAAGTTTTATCTTTGACAAAGAAGGGAATCCTCATCTAGATTTTGTCGCCGGAGTTTCCGCCTGTAGCTTGGGACACTGCCACCCAAAAGTGGTTTCCGCTGTACAGCAACAGGCTGCAAAGTACATTCATGTAATGGTCTATGGTGAATATGTACAGGACTCAGCAGTGAAATACACAAAACTCTTGGCATCCAATCTCCCAGCGCCCTTAAATACCACTTATCTAGTGAATTCTGGAACAGAGGCTATTGAAGGAGCCATTAAACTAGCTAGAAGACATACAGGTAGAACAGAAATTATTTCTGCCCATAATGCCTACCATGGCAACACTATGGGAAGTTTAAGTTTAATGGGTTATGAAGAGCGTAAAAGTGCATTTAGACCACTTATACCCGATGTTTCTTTTATACATTTTAACATAACTAGTGAGCTTAAACGAATAACTAAAGAAACAGCTTGCGTAATTTTAGAGACCATTCAAGGCGGAGCAGGATTTATCGTTCCAACGAACCGTTATTTAGAGAAAGTAAGGCAACGCTGTACCGAAGTGGGCGCTTTGTTAATATTGGATGAAATACAACCTGGTTTTGGACGCACCGGAAAACTTTTTGCCTTTGAGCATTACGATTGTATCCCGGACATCTTGGTGATGGGCAAAGGTATGGCCTCGGGAATGCCCGTAGGCGCATTTACCACGAGTAGTACAATTATGCATTCGTTGCAACATAGCCCAAAGTTAGGTCACATTACTACTTTTGGAGGTAATCCGGTCATTGCAGCCGCCAGTTTAGCTACCTTAAAAGAGCTTGTAAACACCAACTTAATTGATGAAATTCCCAAGAAAGAAAAACTATTTAAACATCTTTTAAAACACCCCTCGATAAATGAAATTAGAGGAAAAGGATTAATGCTCGCTTTAATCCTAAAAAATGAAAACTTAGCTAATGAGCTTGTACTAAAAGCAATGGAAAAAGGTCTTATTCTTTTTTGGTTGTTATTTGAACCCAAGGCCGTTAGAATATCTCCTCCCCTAACCATATCCGAAGCAGAAATTAAGAAAGGATGTTTTATAATTCGCGACATACTAGACGAATTACAACAATAATTTGTTAACTAATTTGTTAATAATATAGGATACGGATGGATATAAAAATAGTCTCAAAAGCTTACTTTTAAATCCATAGTATAACCAAAGAGTTTCTATGGCGTTAGAATCTAACGAAAGACCGGACAAGCCCATAACCAAGTTTGAATCAATGCTGAAGACAGATGATGTCTACTTCTTTGATGCCGAAGATTTTGAAGACATTATTCATCATTATTTGAATAATGGTAAGATTGCCCTAGCTAAAAAAGGAATAAAAATTGGACTACAACAACACCCCGCCTCTATAGCGCTTAAACTGCTGAACGTTGAAGTAATGGTCTTCGAGAATAATCTGGAAGCCGCTGAAAAACATCTTGATGAACTTCAGAACATAGATGCTCAGAACGAAGAAATCTATATTCAACGTGCCAATATTTTTTCAAAAAAAGATAATCACCAGGGGGCAATTTCGCTGTTGCAAAAAGCATTAGAACTTTCTACCAATAGTTTTGACATTCATTCCCTAATGGGTATGGAGTATCTATTCTTAGATGATTTTAAATTGGCCAAGGAAAGTTTTATGCGATGTGTAACATTTGACAATCAAGATTATTCCTCGCTTTACAACGTAATTTACTGCTTTGAATTTCTAGAAGATTATGAAGGTGCTATTCTATACTTGAACGATTATTTAGACACAAATCCTTACTGTGAAGTAGCATGGCATCAATTAGGCAAACAATATGTTACAAAAGAAATGTTTCAAGAGGCTTTGACAGCCTTTGATTTTGCTATTATTTCTGATGATTCATTTATAGGTGCTTATTTTGAAAAAGGAAAAGTACTAGAAAAACTGGGCAAATATAAAGATGCCATAGAAAACTATGAAACTACCATAAGTATTGAAGACCCCACCTCTCACGCCTTTCTTAGAATAGGAAAATGTTATGAAAAGCTTGGTAATGATGAGATGTCCAAATACTATTTCTATCAAACCGTACATGAAGACCCCTTATTGGACAAAGGCTGGCTGGCCATTACAGATTTCTACTTTAGAAAGAGGAACTATGAAAAAGCTTTGTACTACATCAATAAGGCTTTGAACATTGACGGAGGTAATCCCAGCTACTGGAAAAAATCAGCAAGAATTCATGTAGCGTTAAAGAACTACGACCAAGCCGATTTTTCATTCAAACAAGTGGTAGATTTAGGAAACTATGAATTGGACACTTGGTTAAAATGGGCAGCGATAGTACATTTAAACGGGGACACCTCTGCTGCTATTCAAATCCTAACTCAGGGCAGGGAGTTTTATCCTGAAAATCTTAAGATTTTGTACAACATAGTAGGCTATAGATTAGCGGCCAATGACTTGATTAATGCAAGGATAACTTTATTAGATGCCCTAAAATTTGACAAGGGTGCTAAAAAAATAAATTTTTTCTACAAACAATTTCCGGAATACGGCAATTCTGATTGGGTTAAGACTATCTTAGCCGACTACAAAAAAACATCTTGATTTCTTGTTTTTAAATTTATGGAGGAAAGAAAACTTATCCATTACGTATATATTACCTTAAAAGGAATGGCAATGGGCATTGCCGAATTAGTACCGGGTGTTTCAGGTGGCACAATAGCATTTGTAACCGGAATTTACGAAGAGTTCATATCCGCTATTAACAATGTAAATTTAGCCACGTTCAAAACTTTGAAAAACGATGGTTTTAAGATGTTCTGGAAACAGTTGAACGGCAACTTTCTGTTAGCCCTATTCGTGGGCATGATGGTAAGTATCCTGTCATTATCCAAAGTTATTTCTTGGCTTTTGGAAAATCATCCCATACCCGTTTGGGCCTTCTTTTTTGGCCTAGTCCTAGCAAGCGTTATTTTTGTTGCAAAGGCTATCAAAAAGTGGAATTTCCTATCCATAGCACTGTTTATCGCAGGCACTATCATCGCATATTATATTACCACACTACCACCTTCCGCAAATACGGACAGCCTCCCTTTTCTATTTTTTTCAGGGGCTTTGGCTATTTGCGCAATGGTCCTACCAGGAATTTCAGGTTCCTTTATACTGGTACTTTTGGGCTCATATAAGACCGTACTAGATGCGGTAAACGACAAGGATTTTAAAATTGTACTCACTGTAGCACTGGGAGCGGTTTTTGGAATTTTAAGCTTTGCTAGAATCTTAAAATGGATGTTTGCCAATTACAAAAACGCAACACTAGCTATTCTTACCGGTTTTATTCTTGGCTCTTTGAATAAAATTTGGCCATGGAAAAAAGTGCTGGAAGTAATTAAGATTGGAAAAAAAGAAATTATAATCGATAAGAATATTTCTCCTTTCGCTTTTGAGGGCGATAGCCAATTAACCTTTGCCATAATAACGGCTATAATTGGTTTTTCTCTTATTTTTATACTTGAAAAAGTAGCTTCTAAAGAATAAGAACCATAATTGAATGTATGAACACCGTTCCCTTACCGATAAAATTTTCTTGGTTATTAAGGGCCTATGTATGGGAGCTGCCAATAAGGTCCCCGGAGTCTCTGGCGGTATTGTCGCTTTTGTCGGTGGTTTCTACGAAGAGTTTATCTATTCCCTTCAAAAAATAAACATTAAGGCCTTTAAATTACTACTGAATGGAAGGTTTAAGAGCTTTTATAGATATATCAATGGTTCGTTTTTAACCTTACTATTATTTGGTATGTTGGTGAGTTATTTCAGCGTTTCCAAAGTATTAGACTATTTTTTAGAACAAAAGGAACTCTATGTCTGGTCCGCTTTTTTTGGAATGATTCTGGGCTCTATTTACTACATAGGAAAGGATTTTTCCTATTGGAAAAAGAAAACCATAGTTGCTGCTTTGCTTGGACTTGTCGTTGGTATTGCCATAAGTTTTTTAAATCCTGCAAAGGAAAATGACAACCTACTTTTTATCTTTTTTTGTGGAATGATCAGTGTTTCAGGAATGGCACTACCTGGCCTATCAGGTTCTTTCATATTAATCCTACTCGGGAACTACGTACTTTTACTGGTGGATTCCGTTAATGCACTCTACGACACCTTTTCAGAAATTATAATAGGAAATTTTAGTTTTACCGATAATACCGAACGTATACGGACATTGAAAATTTTAGTGGTCTTTACCCTTGGTTCCGCCACTGGCCTCGTAACCCTTTCGCATATTCTAAGCTACGTCCTAAAGCATTTTAAACATATAACAACAGCTGTAATACTAGGGTTTATCACGGGGTCTCTAGGTGTAGTTTGGCCGTGGAAAAAAACAATTTACAAGACGGCAAATAACGGTAATTTAATGCTTGACACAAATGGAAAAGAGATAATTATAAATTATGAACGCTTTTGGCCCAATACAACAAGTACAGAAACGTGGTGGGCATTATTCTTTGTTGTCTTAGGCGTTAGTATTTTATTACTTCTAGATTGGTATGGAAAAAACAGAAAAAGAGCGGTTTAAATTCGGGTTAGTTGGTAGATCTATTTCGTACTCCTTTTCAAGGGGCTATTTTGGTGAGAAATTCAAAAACTTAAAACTAACCGGTCATAGCTACGAAAACTTTGATTTGGACACCATTGAGGAGTTTTCTGAACTGTTAACCAATACATCACATTTAAAAGGACTAAATGTAACTATTCCCTACAAGGAAGATGTCATTCCCTATTTAGATGCTATCGATGAATCCGCAAAAGAAATAGGAGCGGTAAATACCATCAAGATTACGAATAAAGTACTAAAAGGTTACAATACGGATACCTATGGCTTTCAAATGTCATTGCAGCCCTTCTTAAAAAGTTACCATAAAAAAGCATTAATATTGGGAACAGGTGGCGCATCAAAGGCAGTTGCCTACGTGCTTAAAAAATTACAAATAGAGTTCAAGTTCGTCTCTAGAAGTGGTAAAAACAAAGGTCTTACCTATGACAATCTTAATACCGATATCATTAAAGCCCATACCTTAATCATTAATTGTTCGCCGGTTGGCACATACCCCGATATTGACAAAAAACCAAAGATACCTTACTCAGGAATCAGCAAGAAACATTTGCTATACGACCTCATCTACAATCCTGAAAAAACAGCTTTTCTTAGGGCTGGCGAAAAACACGGGGCTGAAACCTGCAACGGGCTTCGTATGCTAGAACTGCAAGCTGAGAAAGCTTGGGAAATTTGGAACGAGGAGCCCTACTAGTAAAGTCATTTATTATTTATCCAAGGACCATTGCTTAATTTTAATTCTTTACTTATCAAATATCACATAAGAAAATCGACCTAAAAAGAAGATACTTATTCTTTGCCATTCCTATGGTTGTTACTATCTTGTAAAAACCTAATTACGGAAAATGTCAGAAGACAAAGAAAAAGAGCCTAATAACGAGATATCAGAAATTAGCCCAGAAACTCCTGAAACGGATAAGGAAATCTTGAACGAGACTACCGAACAGGAGACTGTATCTCAGCAAGAGGAAAAATTAAATGCTTCACAGGAGAAAGAACTTAAATCGTCTGAGGTCATTGAGGAAGAAACAATACCCTTGGATGAAGCTGTCGAAAATGAAGAATCGAAAACCATTGCTAAAGAAAATAAGGAAACTTCTGAACCAGACGTAATTAAGGAAATTGATGACAATAACGCTGAAGACGCAGAGGACAAGGATACTGAAAAAAGACATCAAATTCCTGTTTTGGATTATCATTCAATGTCCATGGAAAATCTTGTCGGAGAACTTCAGAAACTTGTTAAGAACGAAAAGGTACAGGCCATTAAAAAACACGTCGATGGTATCCGCGAAGAATTTAATCTGAAATATCAAGAATTCATTGACCAGAAAAAAGAAGATTTTGTGGCCAATGGAGGTAATGAAATAGACTTTAGGTATAACTCCGTAACTAAAAGACAGTTTAACGAAGTATATAATGATTATCGCGATAAGCGTAATCAGCATTATAAAAGCTTAGAAAAGAGCCATAAGGAAAATTTAGCCTTCAGATTAGAACTAATAGAGGAGGTTAAAAGTCTGGTGAATGTTGAGGAAGATATTAACACCACTTACAAGAATTTTAAGGATATTCAAGAAAAGTGGCGTAATGCAGGCCCCATTCCCAGAGCCAATTACAATGATGTCTGGAAAACGTACCAGCATCACATTGAAATTTTCTACGACTTCCTTCACATAAACCGTGAGCTTAGAGATTTAGATTTTAAGCATAATTTAGAAGAGAAACTTAAGATAGTAAAACAAGCGGAAGCGTTGGCCGTGGAGACCGATTTAAATAGGGCTTTTAGGGAACTACAGGTACTACACAAACTTTGGAAAGAAGATATTGGACCTGTAGGAAAGGATCATCGAGAAGAAATTTGGGAGCGTTTTAGTGCGGCAACAAAAACCATCCACGAAAGACGTCAAAACTACTTCAAAGAACTTGACCAACTTAACGAGCAAAACCTTGAAGCAAAAAATGGTATTATTGCCGAAATATTAGCGCTTTCAGAAAGTGTTTCCGACAAGCATTCCACCTTACAACAGCAAATTAAGAAATTAGAGGAGCTTAGAGAAGCTTTCTTTAAAGCCGGTAAGGTTCCACAAAAAGATAACGAAAAGACTTGGAGTTCTTTTAAAGATGCGGTAAGAGCTTTCAATCGGGGTAAAAATGCCTTTTATAAAAACCTGAAGAAAGAGCAACAGAAAAATCTGGATAGTAAAAGAGCTTTACTAGAAACGGCGAATTCGTTAAAAGAGAGTGAAGATTGGGATGTGGCTACGGCCGAAATGAAAAGAATACAGAGCGAGTGGAAAAAAATTGGTCATGTACCGAGAAAATACTCGGACAAACTTTGGAAAGATTTTAAAGCAGCTTGCAATCACTACTTTGACCGTTTACATGCTACAAAAAATGATGGTTTTAAAAAAGAACAAGAGAATCTAAAGCTTAAGGAAGATTGCATGGCCCGTTTGAAGGCTTTTCAGTTAAGTGGCAAAAAAGAGGATGACCTTAAAATCATAAAGGGATTTGTTTCTGAATGGAAAACTTATGGTCATGTACCATACAAGCAAAAAAGCATTAATCAAAAATTCAATAGGGTCATAGATGCTCTTTTTAATAAATTGGGAATAAGCGCTCAAGAATCTGATTTATTAAAATACGGCAACAAAATCCAAGGCCTAAAGAACGGTGATAACCAAGAGAGGGCTATTCAGAATGAACGCAGTTTCATTCGTAAAAAAATCAACGAAAGCAAGGGTGAAATTATACAGTTAGAAACCAATCTGCAGTTTTTTTCCAATGCCTCTGAAAACAATCCTATAGTACAGGATGTAATTAAAAAAGTAGAAAGTCAAAAAGAGGCCTTGGCCTCATGGACAGCGAAACTGAAAAAACTAAATGTTTTAGAGCATAACCTGAATAAGGAAATTGAAGAAGAGAGCGCCAGTTCTAGCGAAGAGGAATAGTTTAAGTTTCATAGATAGAGATAATCAATAATTTTTAGTGTAATGAAAGTTAAGGTATATACTGGTTTTCTACTTTTAGCTTTATTGAGTTGTAATACTATTGAAAAGAGAACTGAAGCTCTAAAAGCCATAGATTGGTCCAATAAAGAGGTAAACATTAGCGAAACAGATTCACTAACCTATGGAAAGTCATATCTATCCGTATATTCTCAGATATATAGTTATACGGAAAATACTGCATTGGATTTAACGGCAACTGTAAGCATCAGAAATACAAGTGACGCCGAACCAATTTATCTTTTAAAAGCAGCTTATTTTGACACCCAGGGTAATGAAATCCATTCGTATGTAAACCACCCCATTGCTTTGGAGAAAATGGAGACCTTAGAAATTGTCATAGCAGAATTGGATAAGAAAGGTGGCACGGGAGCAAATTTTATTTTTGAATGGGGAAAGAAAGAAGCAACCGCTACTCCACTATTCGAAGCTGTAATGATATCTACGTACGGACAGCAAGGATTATCCTTTACCACCCAAGGAAAGAGAATAGAATAGTATGACAGAAATTTTTACTACTATTTTATTTTTAATCGCGGTAATAGACCCATTGGGTTCTGTACCTGTATACTTGGAGGCAACCAAACATTTTGACAAAGCCCATAAAAAGAAAATTGCCATAAGAGCGTCTATTGTGGCATTTTTTATTTTACTATTTTTTATTGTTATTGGCCAATTAATTTTGGAAGGAATGGACATTTCTTTAGATGCTTTTCAGATATCAGGTGGTGTAATTCTATTTCTCTTCGCACTTACTATGATCTTTGGTGACGGAAAGCCAGAAACGGAAAAACATCTTATTTCCGACTACAAACATGTCACCATATTTCCTGTCGCAATACCATCCATAGCTTCCCCAGGAGCTATAATGGCGGTAGTATTAATGACGGACAATCATGTTTATGACATAGAACAACAAGCCTTAACAACTGGTCTGGTTTTGGTAGTGATTGGTCTAACTAGTTTGTTACTACTGGTCGCCAATTATGTTCAGGAAAAAATAGGAGAATACGGAATTACGGTCATCAGTAAAATTATGGGGCTTATTCTTGCCTCGTATGCGGTGCAAAGTATCTTAAGTGGTTTAAAAGATTTCTTTGTCCTGACCAATTAAAAATTTAGCCTTAAAATGAAAAGTAATAAAGGTTTACTATGAAGTATTATATTCTTTCACTTTTTGTCTTAAGTGCATTGGAAATTGAACCAAAAGCATATGAGTACGATCCAGTTGAACAGGAAACAATTCAAAAAGGAAAGGCCTTCGAAGTTTTACAAACCAAGTGTAACGTATGCCATGCTACAAAAAAGAGAGTAGACATATTTACTTTTGAGAATATGGACAGCCTAGCTTACGAAATCAATAAACAGGTATTCATTAAGAAAAAAATGCCCAAAGGAAAAAAAATAAAACTAACCTCCACTGAAAAAAATGACCTAACTCTTTGGATTGAGCAAACTAAGAACAAGGCATAAAAAAAGAGCTATTTCTAGCTCTCTTTATTTAAATTCTAAGGTTTATTTGGCTACGTTAACAGCCCGAGTCTCTCTAATAACTGTAACTTTCACCTGTCCGGGATAAGTCATATCCGTTTGTATTTTCTGTGATATTTCAAAAGAAAGTTCCGAAGCCTTGTCATCACTAACTTTTTCACTTTCTACGATAACTCTAAGCTCCCTACCCGCTTGTATGGCATAGGCCTTCTGCACACCGCTAAATCCAAACGCTATCTCTTCTAAATCTTTCAGACGTTGAATATAGGAATCCAATACTTGTCTTCTTGCTCCCGGTCTTGCTCCGCTTATGGCATCGCACACTTGCACTATAGGAGAAATTAAAGTCTTCATCTCTATCTCATCGTGGTGCGCACCGATAGCATTACAAACTTCTGGCTTTTCTCCAAACTTCTCTGCCCACTGCATCCCTAAGATAGCATGTGGTGTTTCCACCTCAGCCTCCGTATTGGGAACTTTTCCTATATCGTGCAGTAATCCTGCTCGTTTAGCTATTTTAGGATTAAGGCCTAGCTCTGAGGCCATAACACCACATAATTTAGCAACTTCTCTTGAGTGTTGTAATAGGTTTTGCCCATAAGAAGAACGATATTTCATTCTCCCCACCGCTTTGATCAATTCTGGATGCAATCCATGAATACCCAAGTCGATTACGGTCCTTTTACCTATTTCAACGATTTCACCTTCAATCTGCTTTTCTGTCTTCTTAACGATTTCTTCAATTCTAGCAGGATGAATTCTACCGTCGGTTACCAGTTTATGCAAAGACAAACGCGCTACTTCCCTGCGTACAGAATCAAAACAAGATAATATAATCGCCTCTGGCGTATCGTCTACAATTATTTCAACTCCCGTAGCAGATTCCAAAGCTCTAATATTTCTTCCTTCCCTACCTATAATTCTGCCCTTAACATCATCAGATTCAATATTAAAAACAGAAACACAATTCTCTACAGCTTCTTCCGTACCTATGCGTTGTATGGTATTGATGACTACTTTGCGAGCTTCCTGTTGCGCAGTTAGTTTGGCCTCTTCCATTGTAGCCTGCACATATCCCATGGCATCACTTTTCGCCGTTTCACGTAAACTGGCTACCAATTCACTCTTGGCATCATCTGCGGATAGCCCCGAAATAACTTCTAATTGTTGCACTTGGCTTTTATGAAGTTTTTCTAACTCTGATTGTTTTTTTTCATAGAATTCCTTGCGTTGTTCAATATCCTTTAATCTACTATCTAATTGTGCGTTTAGTTTCTTATTCTTAGCAAGTTCACTACTAATTTGAGATTCTTTATCCCTAGTCCTCTTTTCTGCCTCGTTAATCTTTTTGTCCTTATTTATGATTACCTTCTCGTGCTCCGCTTTTAATTCTAAGAACTTCTCTTTTGCCTGAAAAATTTTATCCTTTTTTATACTATCGCCTTCAATTTTGGCTTCTTTGAGAATTCTACCGGCATCTTTTTTTGCATTTGCAATGGTTTTGGATGCCTTACCCTTTTCCATAAATTTTGCAATTGCAAAGCCTATCGCTAAACCAACAATTGCTGCTATAATTATCATTGTACTGTCCATAGTGTAAAATATTTATATAAAAAAAGCCCACATTGGAGAAGTTTTGTACAAACTCCGGAAAACAGGTTTAGGGCTAACAGACTGATCAAGGATCCTTAAACGAGAAGGCCTGCTTTTACAATCTAAACTCACCCTTTTTAAACAAATTAATGTTGAGTTTGTCAAAAGGTATTACCAATGTGGGCAGTAACTTAATGTATTTAAAAGAACGTTTTTTATTAAAGAGCTAGCTTGGCGTTCACCAGTTCCTCAAGCGCTTTTAAACGCTCTTCGGCTTCTTTGGTTCCTTCCGTTTGTTCTATACCACGCTGTTCTATTTTGGAGGCAAATTGCAAGGCGCACATCGCCAAAACATCTTGCTTATCCCGAACAGCATAATTTTGCTCAAACTTTTTGGCCAACTGTTCAATATTTTTAGCCGCTTTCCTTAAACCCTCCTCTTGGGATGGTTCTATCGTCAGCGGGTAAACCCTATCTGCAATAGAAAGCTTTATTTTGAGCTTTTCTGACATAGTATTTAAATCATTATTCCGAAAGTTGCGCTATACAATGGTCTAACTCCCGTATTAATGTATTTATTTTAAGCTTTGCTTCTGTCTTATTTGTATTACTGCCAAGCATTGAATTTGCAAGTTTGAGCGAGTTGTACTTTTCCTCCCAGTCCGACACCGTTTTACTAACGTTTTCCTGTTTGGATTTAATCATCATCAATTCATTTTCAAGATTCTTATTAGCATCACCGAGCACTTCTAATCTGTGAAGCAACTTGCTGACCTTGTTTTCTAAGGAATCTACTATTTGAATCAATTCGCTCATAACAAAATTCGATGCGATATACACAAAGTTAACATTCGTAAGAGACTTAACCATACTTTTCACGAATAATCTTTAGAACCGAGATACGTATTAAACAAAACCCAGGGGAAACGTGTGGCATACAAATTGACTACAACAATCTTCAAGAATTAATAGCGTTTAATTATTTTCGTATTACCTAAAGAAAGCTATGAAGAAAATTACCCTAGCATTACTCCTATTAGTGAGCATTTTATCACAAGCCCAAGAAAATTATCCCCAAGATGCATTTAGGTCACCTTTGGATATCCCAATAATTTTAGCGGGCACCTTTGGTGAGTTGCGCTCCAATCATTTTCACTCCGGAATCGATATTAAAACACAGCAACGTCAAGGGCTTCCTGTTTTTGCCATAGGAGATGGTACGGTTACACGAATAAAGGTCTCCTTATGGGGTTATGGAAAAGTGCTTTATGTGGCGCACCCTAACGGTTATACTTCTGTATATGGACATTTGCAAAAATTCTCACCAAAAATTGAGGAGTATATTAAGAGGATTCAATACCAGAAAAAATCATACGAGGTAGAGGTTTTTCCAGACTATGGAGAACTCAAAGTAAACAAAGAAGAGCTAATAGCCTACAGTGGAAATACAGGAGGTTCTTCAGGACCACATTTACATTTTGAGATAAGAAGCAGTATTTCTGAAAAACCTACAAACCCGCTACTTTACGGTATTGACGTAGCTGATGCCACAAACCCCACCTTAGAAAAATTGTTTATTTATCCCTTGTCCCAGGCCGCGGTCGTAAACCAGAGCCAAGAAAAGATTCAGGTTAATTTTTCAAAACAACCAGATGGAAGTTTCCTAGCTGATAAGGTTGAAGCTACAGGAAAAATAGGAGTTGGCTTCATAGGGTTTGACAGGCAGGACATGGCGGCAAATAGAAATGGCGTGTACTCCGTTTCCCTCTCTGTTAACGGAAAAGTATATACGGAGTATGATTTTGAGTCTTTTTCATTCGGAGAAACGAGATATATAAATACCCTTATAGATTATGATCATTTAGGAAAGTATAGACAACGTATCCAAAAATGTTTTAAGTCTCCTGGAAATAATTTGGGCATTTACAACGAAATCTATAATAAAGGTGAAATAGCCATAAGAGAAGGCCTAAGTTATACTATTGAGTTACTTATCAAAGATTTAAAAGGCAACCAGGTTAAACTGATTGTCCCAGTTGAAGGAAAGCAGTCTCAAGTGAAAATCAAAAAACAGCAGAAAAAAACACCCTATTATGTGGTGGCCAACAAGCCCAACAACTTTGACCTTACTGCGGCAAAGGTTTATTTTCCGACGAACACTTTTTACGAGGATTTCTATCTCGATTTAGAAAAAGGTGAGGATACGGTTAAAATACATACCAATACCGTTCCTGCGCATCGTAATTTTACCATAACATTTGATACCGCAAAATATACCAAAGAAGAACAAAAACAATTATTTATCGCAAGACTGGACAGCAAATTAAGACCCAGTTATTTAAACACTTACAAACGTGGAAACACATTTACGGCAAGAACCCGTAATCTTGGAACCTATACGTTAGCAAAAGATACCATTGCACCAAAAATTAAAACCAAGAATTTCAAGGAAAAGCAATGGCTTAATAATTACAAGTACCTAAGCGTCTCCATATCTGATGATTTAAGTGGTGTGGACAGCTATAGCGCCACTTTGAACGGCGAATGGATACTCATGGAATATGAACCTAAAAAGAAAACATTGACCTATAATTTTGATGATAAGATATTGGGTAAAAAACAATGCGTTCTTAAAGTTACCGTTACAGATAATGTAGGTAACCAAAATACGCTTACCACTCCTTTCTATAGAAAATAGACCGTTTGAAATTTTGTAAATTCTTTGTACTGTTTTTTATCGTATACCATTTTAATGGTAAAGCCCAGAATGCTACTATTACTGGTATCGTTTTGGATGAAAGTAATATGCCATTACCAGATGTTAATATCACTTCAGGCGCAATGGGTACAACAACCGACAAGGATGGCTTTTACATGCTACAGATTACTGCCGATACTGAAATAACACTATTATTTACACATATTGGCCATAAGGAGGCGAGACTGGAAAATTTAATTCTTACTACGAACGAGACCTATGAATTTAATCCGGTCTTAAAGATTGATGTTATTCAGGTTGACGGTGTTACCGTAACACCACGTGGAGAAAGAGAAGCAAGTGGAATACTTTCTATTTCACCAGAAAAGATTCGGAAAATACCCGGTGCCAATGCAGGTGTAGAGAACATTCTTAAACTACTACCAGGGGTATCCTCAAATAACGAATTAAGTACACAATATGCCGTACGAGGTGGCAACTATGATGAAAATCTGGTTTACATCAATGAAATTGAAGTCTATCGCCCTTTTCTAGTGCGCTCTGCACAACAAGAAGGCTTAAGTTTTGTAAATAGTGACTTGGTAAAGAATGTGAAATTTTCTGCGGGTGGTTTTCAAGCCAAGTACGGGGACAAGTTGTCTTCCGTTCTCGATATCACATATAAAAATCCAGTAGGGTTCTCGGCCCAGGGAGATTTTAGTTTACTTGGCGCAAGTGTTAGTCTTGAAAGCATATCTAAAAATAAAAAACTGAGTAGCATTACCGGAGTTAGATATAGAAACAATGCGCTATTGGTTAACTCACAGCAGACAAAAGGAAATTTAAATCCCTCCTTCACGGATGTTCAAACATATTTGACCTACAGCATTTCAAATAAATTTAATTTGAATTTTCTTGGAAACCTATCGGTAAACAATTATCGAAACGAACCGCTAAAACGAGAAACAAATTTTGGAACTATTGACGAACCCAAAGCTTTAGTCGTTTTTTATGAGGGACAGGAAAATAATAGATTTGCCACGGCCTTAGGCGCTCTAAAAGGAAATTATTATTTAAACGAGAAAACAACACTTAAATTAATATCGTCCGTTTACCATACTACTGAGGAAGAATATTCCGATATTATAGCTTCTTACGAATTGGGAGATGTAGATAGTAATTTAGGCAGTGAAAGTCTGGGCGAAATTCAAAACGCTAGAGGTATAGGTTCCCAATTCAATAGATCTAGAAACGATTTAGACGCCCTAATTTTTAATTTAAACCATAGAGGCATTCATAAGAATGGAAACACTGTTTTGGAGTGGGGTCTAAAATATACCCATGAAGATATTAGGGATCAATTAAGAGAATCTGAATTTATAGATTCCGCCGGATTTTCGGTACGTCCTATAAATCCCGAATTCATTAATAACCAACCAGAAACTCCTTTTAACGCCCCTTTGGTACCATTTACAGGCCTAAATGCTATTAATTTCGTTAAAACCAATAGGTTTTCTGGTTTTGCACAAATGGCGACACAAAAGAAGTGGAACAATAATGACCTCTATTACAATATAGGCATACGTGCCCATCACTGGACCGTAAGTGGTACCAATGTAGAAAAAGTATCACAACTCGTATTTAGTCCTAGAGCACAAATAGCCCTTAAACCAGATTGGAATAAAGATATGTTGTTCCGGTTTTCTACAGGATTATATCACCAACCCCCATTTTACAGAGAATTAAGAGACCTTACGGGAACCATAAATCCTAATGTAAAAGCACAAAAATCGCTTCATTTTGTAGTGGGAAACGAGTATAGTTTTCAATTATGGAATAGACCCTTTACCTTAATTAGCGAAGGTTACTACAAAAAATTAGATAATGTTAATGCCTATACCTTGGAAGATGTGCGCATTAGGTATGCTGCTAATAATGATGCTAAGGCCTATGTATACGGTGCAGAAGTACGCCTTAATGGGGCCTTTGTCCCTGGCACAGAATCGTGGGTAAGTTTGGGGTATTTAAAGACCGAAGAAAATAGAAATGATAGGGGATTTATTGCAAGACCCACGGACCAAAGATTTAAATTAGGTATTTTATTTCAAGATTATGTAGCTACCATTCCAGATTTAAAGATGTATTTAAATCTGGTATACACCACGGGTGTGCCAGGTGGTTCTCCCAACAACGCTGATCCCTATATTTTTCAGAATAGATTAAGAGATTATAAGCGTGCAGATTTAGGAATTTCCTATATTTTTGTAGGTGAGGGTAAAAACTACAACGACAATCATTGGTTACATTCCTTCAAAGAAATGACTTTAGGTTTTGAAATATTTAATCTTTTTAACAATCAAAATGCTATAACGAACACCTGGATTAGGGACGTGGACAGTAAAAATGAGTTCGCCGTGCCAAATTTCCTTACCTCAAGAATTTTAAACCTAAGACTAAGAATACGTCTATAAACAAACAAAATGCCTAGAATTTTAATTTTAATACTTCTCGCAACTACAATAAACCTAAGCGCGCAGAAGAATATCTATGAAAGTGCTCGGTTTGATGAATTAAGCGATGACCACCAAGTTTTGGCCATTTTGCCCTTTTTAACCAACCTAGACCTAAAGGACCAAGTTTCAAAGGAGGAGCTGGGTATTTTAAAGGAAAAAGAAGGCTATGCCGTTCAAAATGCATTTGAAACCTATTTTTCTAAACGAAAGAAAAAGAAAAAACTACCGGTTGAATTTCAAAACACGAAAAACACCAAAGCCATTTTGAGCCAGAATGGTATAAACTATCAAAATATAGACGTCTATACAATTAAACAGTTAAGTGAGATTTTGGGGGTCGATGCTATCATAAGTGGAACTTTGGACCTCAATGTATTACTGTCAAAAGGAGTTCCAACCGAGTTTAGCTTTACCGATTATTTTTCTGGGGGGGCTAATTATGGGCGTATCGGTGTAAAAATAAGTGATGGCGATACCGGTAAGTTACTTTGGAAATATGAGAAACAAATCAATAAGAAAACCGGTAAAAACACTACCGACCTCATTGATAGGATGATGAAACTAGCCATCAGAAAATTCCCTTACGAAAGAGAGCGTAAAAAAGATAGGAAAAACAAGAACTAAGCTAATGCTAATGTAGCGTAAACTCCTTTAACACACTCACTGTATAATCGATATCTTCTTTAGTATTGTATTTTGAGAATGAGAAGCGTAGCGAGGGTTTTTTTAAATCCTCGTCCGAGAGAATTTCTGAAAGTACATGAGAACCTTTATCACTTCCAGATTGGCAGGCACTACCTTTAGAACAAGCGATACCCTTCATATCCAAATGAAAAAGTAACATCAATGCCTTTTCCGAGCTAATAGGTAAACATGTATTCACCAATGTATAGGTACTTTTATCCAAATCTCCAGAATGCCCATTGAACTTCACCTCGGGAATTTCATTTTCAATGGTTGCGATAAAATAACGCTTAAGGTCTTCTACATAATGTTGTTCCTCTTCCAAACTATCATAAGCCCTTATAAAGGCCTCCTCTAGCCCAACTATATTATGAAAGGATTCAGTTCCCGCTCTGTAACCACGCTCTTGAGAACCACCAGAGATCATACAGCCAAGGCCAGAATTTTTTCTTATAAAGGCAAAACCGATACCCTTTGGGCCATGAAATTTATGTGCTGCGGCAGCCATAAAATCAATTTCAATATCCTTTACATCCCATGAATAGTGACCAATTGATTGTACCGTATCTGAATGAATTAATCCATTGTTAGCTTTAACCAATTTAGTAATTGCTGCAATATCTATCTTATTTCCAATCTCATTATTTACATGCATTAGACTCACCAATTTTTTCGAATCATCCTTTTTAAGTAAGGTTTCAAGGTGGCCCATATCTGGATTACCAAATTCATCCAGATCAACGAAAAATAAGTTAATAAGACCTTTATGCGCCAATTCTTCCACCGTATGCAATACAGCATGATGCTCAATCTTAGTGGTAATAATAGTTTTTACATCCAAATCCGCAACGGCACATCTTAGAATCATATTATCAGCCTCCGTACCCCCAGAAGTGAAAATTATCTCAGATGGCTGTGCATTCAAATACTTAGCAATTGTCTTTCGTGCACTTTCAATTGCTGTTTTGGCGGTTCTTCCATAGCTATGGGTACTAGAAGGGTTTCCATAACTATTTACCAGTGCATCCTGCATTTTTTCAATTACTTCTTCACGGACCCGTGTTGTAGCTGCATTGTCTAAGTAAACATTCTTCATTTTAAGCTATTCTGAAATAAATAATCCTCAAAAATAGTCCAAATTAAGTTAATTTACACTTAAATGAAGGACTATGGACAGAGGCATATATAATATTTCATTTAAATTTGAAAAATGAAGAAATACCTGCTTTTTGCACTTACCTTATGTCAATTTTCCTGTAATGACGGTGACCTTCAAATAGAAACGGTTGATTTTGACAGTATTGATACCGTTCAGTTTTGCGAAACCGTTGTGATAAGCTCTGAAAATTTACTTTTTAAAATTAACGGTGACGAAGCATTAATCATGGAATTACCGAGTAATCTGCTTAAAAATGAAGCAACGACTACAGAAATTGTAAGCGAGGTTCCGTCCGCAACCCGTATTACCTACCGCATTTTTTCGGACAATGTTAGTGCTGATTACTTCTGTGACGCAGTACCTGCACTTACACCAACTGTAATAGAAGAAATAGCGGCTCAAGATGGCCAAATTTTCATTACCACGGTAGCAGGTGAAGGAGATACTTTTGTACATACCATAAGGCTAAGCGGTATTTCGTTTGTAGCGGAAAACGGGAGTAGAATAACAAATCTGTCGATTAACGAATTTGGTACCGTAACCACATCGCTTTAAGTCAGGTTTCTAAGCATTCTGATAAATATATATCTCCGTGGCACCTAGCCCATATTTTTGGTAATCCGCATCATAATATTTTATATTATCGTACTTTCTAAATAAAAAATACAACTCTTCTTTTAACACCCCGGCACCAACACCGTGAATGAAAACTACTTTTTGAATGCGTTTGGCTATTGCAAAGTTTAGTTGTCTTTTGGCCGTATCCATCTGCAAGTTCAACATTTCATAATTGCTCATTTTTTTTGGATTTTTCACCAATTGGTTAATATGAAGGTCCACTTCCATTTTTGGTAAGTTTCTTTCTTTTGGCTTTGGTACAGACCCTCTTTTCTTTTTAGGAACTTCTTTCTCTTTCTTAATTTGCGCTACCTCATAATTGCTTACCCTTATCTCGTCAGCTATTTTAACCAACTCTTTCTTTTCAAAGCTTAACGGAAACCCGTCATCAGTGGCAATTGTGATGGTATCATCGTGTATTTGAGTAATAAAACCTTTTATAACATCGTCTATGGCCTCTACCCTATCTCCTATTTGAAAATCTGCCATTATTTTATTTTAATTCCACAAAAATAATGGTATTTTTCCGCTTACGTTTTAGAACAACCAAATGAGGTATTTCGCTTTTATTTTTTTTCTAGGTATCGAAAACTATATGTTACCCTGCTTTACCAAGAAATTATTTGGTTTTGATTGTCCTGGATGCGGAATACAAAGGTCATTACTACATTTGGTTCGTGGAGAATTTAGTGCGGCTTTTGAAATGTATCCCGCAATATACCCCATGCTTTTATTATTTAGCTTTATAGCTTTGGATAGGTTTTTTACTATTAAACATTCAAATACCATTTTACGCGTGCTTATGTTCACCACCGTAGGTGCCGTACTTATTAATTATATATTAAAATTCATTTAACTAAACCTTTTAATTTATGGAACAACAAAAATTACCCAACGTTACCATTGCCATGGTACTAAGTATACTTTCATTTATATGCTGCTGCTTTAGTGCTGGTATAGGTGGTATATTACTTTCTGGAATTGCATTATTCCTTGTAAGCAAAGACACAAAATTGTATAGTGAAAACCCAGAAGATTACTCTAATTTTAGCACTTTGAAAACTGTCAAAATAATTGCCATTATTGGTCTTGTCCTTGGCGTACTAACATTAATTTGGAGTGCATATTCAATTTTCGCCATTGGAGGATGGGAAGCTTACATGGAGCAAAATCAAGAAATGCTAGAACAATTAGGTATTGAATAATATATAAGTTATGAATCAACCCTTACCTGGAGCTAGTAATGCCTTAACATTTGGTATCCTTTCCATTGTACTTACTATTTTTTGCTGCGGTCCTTTCGGAGCTATTTTCAGCTTTATAGGATTAAGTAGTGCCAAAAAAGCCGAACAATTATATCAATTGGATAGCGAATCCTATACGGGTTATGACAATGTAAAGACTGGAAGAATATTGTCTTATATTGGTTTAGGTATTGCTGTGGTATATCTAATTTTCGGCATTATTTATTTTGGCGCTATAGGTGCCATCATATATTCCGCAGCTTCTGAAGGAGGTTTTCAATAAAGTATGATTCTATATGAAAAAATCCCGTCTCAGTTCTTGAGACGGGATTTTTTTTATTGGCACCGCAAAAGGGTATACTATCCCGAGGTTTGCGATTAAAATTTATTTAAATTCTTCCAATGTCTTTTTGATAATGGAAACACAGTCCAATAATTGGTCTTTTGTCATTACCAAAGGAGGTGCAAAACGGATAATATTCCCATGTGTTGGCTTGGCTAGCAAACCATTCTCTTTCAAAGCCATACAAATATCCCATGCTGTAGAACTCTGTTCTGTATCATTAATTAAGATAGCGTTTAAAAGTCCCTTACCACGAACACTTAGCACTAAATCACAGGTAGGAATAAATTTATTCAATTCTGCACGGAATAGTTCGCCTAAATCAAAAGCGTTCTGAGCAAGCGCTTCTTCCTTAACTACAGCTAATGCGGCCATACCAACCGCAGCGGCAATAGGATTACCACCAAAAGTACTTCCATGGTTCCCAGGACGTATAACTTCCATAACCGGATCATTGGCCAACACCGCAGAAACAGGATAGGCACCACCTGACAAAGCTTTTCCAAGGATTAAAATATCAGGTTTTACCTCTGGAGTGCCGCTACAATGTTTATCGCTACAGGAACAATTACCACATGTAGCCAACAAACGACCTGTTCTTGCAATCCCTGTCTGTACTTCATCAGCTATAAAGAGAACATTATATTTTTCACACAAGGCCTTGGCGTCACTTAAATAACCTGCTGAAGGAACATAAACTCCCGCTTCGCCCTGTATGGGTTCTACCAAAAATCCCGCGACGTTCGGATTATTTTTTAAAGTCTCTTCCAGAGCAGTGAGATTGTCATATGTAATCTTTATAAATCCGTCCGTATAAGGTCCAAAGTTTTTACGTGCAACAGGGTCATTAGAAAAAGAAATGATGGTGGTGGTACGTCCGTGAAAATTATTTTCGCAAACAATGATTTGCGCATTGTTTTCCTCGATACCTTTCTTTTCATAAGCCCATTTTCGGCATATCTTCAATGCAGTTTCTACAGCTTCGGCACCGGTATTCATAGGTAAAAGCTTATCAAAATGAAATGTCTCAGTAGCATACTTCTCGTACGCACCCAACATATCATTATAAAATGCCCTAGAGGTTAATGAAAGTGTTTCTGCCTGTGTTGTCATAGCCCCAACTATTTTAGGGTGACAGTGTCCTTGGTTTACCGCTGAATAGGCCGAAAGAAAATCATAGTACTTTTTGCCTTCTACGTCCCAAACATGCACACCTTCCCCTCTACTTAAAACTACAGGTAATGGGTGGTAATTGTGGGCACCGTGTTTTTGCTCCAATTCAATTGCTTGCTGTGATGTTAATTGTTCTAAAACAGCCATTTTAATAAAATTTAAATTAAAATAAAATAACCATTCCTTCTGTACCTTTTTCCTTTCGAAGTATCGAAAATTCAGCGTAGGAGAGAAATCATCCTTAGTAGAGCTGCTAAATTACAAATTAAAGCCTATTAATTAAAGTAAGTCGGTCAACTGTTTAAAAAGGTTGTTAATACTATGCATAACTGCATTACCAATCCAAAGAAACCTTTTATTTTTGTTCAATGCGGAAAAAGAAAAGACGTCAGGTTTTTGAACATGTAGAAGTACTCGATGCGGGTGCCAAAGGAAAAACGATAGGTAAAGCTCCGGACGGGCGTGTAATTTTCTTGACCAATGCGGTTCCTGGTGATATTGTTGATGTGCAAACAACCAAAAAACGAAAAGCATATTTCGAAGGTACAGCTACTACATTTCATACTAAATCAGCCAAAAGGGTACAACCAGTATGTAAACATTTTGGTGTCTGCGGTGGGTGCAAATGGCAAAATATGGGCTATGAGCACCAACTTTTCTACAAGCAAAAAGAGGTAGAGAACAACTTAAAAAGAATAGGTCACCTAGAACTCCCAGAAATTACTCCAATTAAAGGGTCCAAAAAAAAATACTTCTATCGCAACAAAATGGAATTTTCTTTTTCCGACAGCAGGTGGCTAACTCTTGAGGAGCTGCAGTCCGATACTATTTTTGAAGATAAAAATGCCCTTGGTTTCCATATTCCTGGCATGTGGGACAAAATTCTAGACATTGAAAAATGTCATTTACAAGAAGATCCATCAAATGCCATTAGATTAGAAACAAAGGATTTTGCCCAAAAGAACGGATTAACGTTTTTTAATCCCAGAAATCAACATGGCATGTTGCGTACATTGATGATACGTACTTCCTCTACCGGAGAGATAATGGTATTAATTCAGTTTTATGAAGATGACCAGGTTAAAAGAAAGCTACTTTTAGACCATCTTGCACAAACCTTTCCAGAGATAACCGCATTGCTTTATGTAATAAATCAAAAGCAAAACGATACCATCTACGACCAAGATATTATTTGTTATAGTGGAAGGGATCATATTTTTGAAGAAATGGAAGGTTTGCAGTTTAAAATTAATGCAAAATCTTTCTACCAGACTAACTCTGAACAGGCTTACGAACTCTATAAGATTACCCGGGATTTTGCAGATTTAAAGGGTGATGAGCTGGTTTATGACCTATACACAGGAACAGGAACCATAGCCCAGTTTATTTCTAAAAAAGCAAAAAAAGTAGTCGGGATAGAATCCGTTCCTGAGGCCATTTTGGATGCAAAGGAAAATGCTAAACGAAATAACATTACTAATGTAGATTTCTTTGTGGGTGACATGAAAAATGTTTTTAATGAAGCATTCATATCAGAAAATGGCACTCCAGACCTAGTTATTACAGACCCGCCACGCGATGGTATGCACAAAGACGTAGTACAACAAATACTAGCGATTTCTCCGAATAGAATAGTTTATGTAAGTTGTAATTCTGCCACCCAAGCTAGGGATTTAGCGCTGATGAAAGAGGTTTATGACGTAATCGAAGTGCAACCTGTAGATATGTTTCCACAGACCCATCACGTAGAAAATGTTGTACTTTTAGAAAAGAAAAAATAGCATGAATAATATTCGAAGAGGGCTTCTAGTGCTACTTTGCTTCATAGCTGTAGCTTCCTGCCAAAAGGACGATATATGCGTTGAAGGAGACACGCCTTTAATGGTAGTTGAATTTTTTAATATTACCAATCCTGATGCGCTAAAGAATGTTACAGCTTTAAGAGTTGTGGGAGAAGGACAAACACTAACGGTCAATACCGTTGCTGACAGGTCTAACTTAAATACGATAACCATTCCGTTAAAAACTGCTGAGGATATTACTAGTTTCCTGCTCATATCAAACTCTGCCTCTGATGACAATGGCGCCGAAACGGGAAATGTTGATACGGTTAATTTTTCTTATTCCAGATTGGAAGATTTTAAATCCCGGGCGTGTGGTTTTGTTATCAATTACGATAATTTAAGCGCAGAACTACAAACAGATACGGATAATTGGATACAAGATATAGAAATTACACAGACACGGATTATTAACGCAGACTCTACTCATGTCAAAATTTTTCATTAATATTTTTCTGTTTTTGAATCTTGTACTGGTTTTTGGCCAAAGCAAACCTATTGACACCATGCCAAAGGATACTGTAGAATACAAACAGTCCTACGGGCTTAGGGCTGGCATTGATTTAAGCAGGTTAATTTTAACAAGTTTAGATGATAATTACTCCGGTTTTGAAATAGTAGCGGATTATAGGATTACGCAAAACCTATATGTGGCGGCCGAGCTAGGTAATGAAGAAAGAACAAGACAGGAAGATCTCTATAACTTTACGACATCCGGTAGCTACATAAAAGTCGGGGTAGACAATAATACCTATGCAAACTGGTACGGCGAGCAAAATTCTCTATTTATGGGAGCTAGACTTGCTTTTAGCACCTTTAACAATACCTTGAACAATTATCAACTATTTGATTCTAACCGTTATTGGAATCCCGAAGGTTTTGCCCCCGGTTCAGATGTACCAGAGGAGTTTAACGGACGAAACGCAGCTTGGATAGAAGCACTTTTCGGCACCAAAATAGAATTGTTTTCCAATATTTTTTTAGGAGCAAGCATTCGCTTAGGTTTTCTTTTCACGGATGCTCAAGATGGGAGATTTCCCATTTTATGGGTACCCGGTTTCAATAAGGTTACCTGGGATAGTAAATTTGGTGTAGGCTATAATTATTCCCTATCCTATTTTCTGCCCCTGTACAAAAAGAAAAACAAGACGAAGAAAAAGATTGAGGAACTAGAAAAACAAGAAGAATAAACTACATTTCCTTAATGCCCTTTAGAAATATCCACTTCATGACTAAACGTGGACCGGCTGTATTTACTATTGCGAATTTTGGTGCTAACACGGTCGCAATAATAGCCGAGAGTAATGCAAGTAACAATCTATTGAGTTCAAAAAAACAGGAAAGACCAAACCTAGTAATAAGAAATAGGACAGCAAATCCGATGAAATTAAATAAGAGTGCCTTGTTTTTTAAAGTCATACGTTAATCCTGTTTGTTGTATTTCGCTTTTTTACTACCCTCGTACATGACATACTGTACCAATCGTGATTCTAAATGGCTATTGAACACTTTTATCTTTCTTGAAGGACGTAAACCCACAAACTTCAAAGCCTGCAAATTAGAGGTAATAAACCAAGCGTTAGTACCGGGATATCCTTGTTTTAAAGTATCTCCAATATCCGAGTAAAAAGCTTCAACATCAAAATCCGAATCTAAATCAGAACGGTCTAACCGCTCCCCATAAGGTGGATTAAAACACATATGTAATTGACCCTCGTTTTCCTTATCTGTCTTAAAAAAATTAGCCCTTTTGAGTGTAATATAATCTTCCAAATTAGCACTTTCAATATTTTCCTGTGCTTTTCTTATAGCCGATGGTGCTTTATCATAACCTGTGATTTTATGATGAAATTCCCTAGTCTTCTTTAAACTAGAATTTATAATCTTTTCAAAAAGTTCTTCGTCAAAATCGGGCCACTTTTCAAAAGCGAAACCTTTTCTATTGATGTTAGCCGGAATGTTACAGGCGATCATAGCGGCTTCCGTAAGCATTGTTCCACTACCGCACATGGGATCTAAAAAATCGCACTGGCCATCCCATCCACTTAGTAGTAATAAACCCGAAGCTAACACTTCATTAATAGGAGCAATATTAGTAGAGATACGATAACCTCTGTGATGTAAAGAACTACCTGAACTATCTAAAGAAACATTACAGGTATTATTATGAATATGCATGTTTATACGCAGATCAGGATGTTTTACATCAACATCTGGTCTTTTCCCTTCGGTATCCCTAAATTTATCTACAATAGCATCTTTAGTTTTCTGGGACACATATAAAGAGTGTGTAAAAGCTTCCGAATTCACGGTAGAATCTATAGCGAAAGTATCATCGATAGAAAGGTGTTCCGACCAATCCATTTGGTAGATTTTCCGATATAAATCCTTCTCATTATTCACTTGAAAGGATTTTATAGGTTTAATTATTTTAATGGCCGTACGCAGACAAAGATTGGCTTTGTACATAAAACCTGTATCACCATCAAAAGCAACATTTCGCACCCCCTCTTTCACGTTCCCCGCTCCAAGATTACGTAGTTCTTTTGCTAGTATTTCTTCAAACCCGAAAAGGGTCTTGGCCACCATTCTAAAATTATTACCCATCAGCTATTTTTAACCTACCACAAAAATACGTTAATTTTGATGCCGAAAAGGAGAAAGATTAATTCCTTTCCTTACCACTTACTACCTTAAATGATATATCTATTACCAGTACTTGGAGTTATTCTTAGTTTTATTTTAGTCTTAATCCTAAAGCCTAAGAATAAAGAGCATTTTAAGCTGTTGCTTGCGTTTAGCGGTACATTTCTACTAGCACTTACCATTTTCGAGCTACTCCCAGAAGTTTATGAAGGTTCAGATACAAAAACCATTGGGGTATATATAATGCTAGGTATCTTATTGCAGATTTTCTTAGAATTCTTTTCTAAGGGTGCAGAGCATGGCCATGTTCATTTGTCAAGTAAGAGTGAAGTATTCCCGTGGCTCTTGTTCATAAGTCTTTCGCTGCATTCGCTTTTAGAAGGAGTTCCTGTATTGACCAATGAAACTATAATATATGGTATTTTAATTCATAAAATACCTATAGCTCTTATACTTAGTGTATTCCTGTTGGGCTCTAAACTTAAGACCTTTTATGCTGGTTTATTCATAGTAGTTTTTGCCTTTATGACTCCCTTGGGAACATTTTTAGCAGATAACATAGCATTGATAAAAGACTATAGCGTTTATTTAAATGCTATGGTCATCGGCATATTTTTTCATATCTCTACGGTAATATTATTTGAAAGCTCTGAAGGACATAAATTTAACCTTAGAAAATTGATGGTTATTATCCTGGGGATAATCATTGCATATTTTTTATGAATGTTTAGTAAAGAAGAGTCCAGAAAATTAAGGGAAGCGTTTTGGATAGCTTTTGGAAAATCCTATCCTAGAAAATGGATTCTATATAAAACAGGGAAGAAAGGTCTTGTTTTTAAATTTCATTTCGATTTAAAACAAGCTATGGTCTCCCTTGATGTAGTTGGTGATTTGGAACAAAGAATTGAAACATGGGAAAAGCTGAGTTCATTAAAAAACTTACTATTGGCCGACTATCTCCCCAATGCTGTCTTCAAAGACTATTATCATTTAGAGAACCAAAAAGAAATCTCTCGCATCTATGTTGAAAAACATGATGTTTCCATTCATAATAAGAACACATGGCAGGAAACCATGGTCTTTCTACACGGCACTATGCTATGTTTTGAAGACTTCTTTCTTACATATGAGGATATTATAAGGTAATTCTGATATTTAGTATCTTTAGAGATAGACCTAAGCAAATGAATAAATATCTGCTAGTTATCATAACAATAGTTATCGGTAATTACCTCAATAGTCAAAATCTAGAACCTTTTGAAATTTCAGACGAATGGTTAACACATATTCAGGAAATAGCCCCGTCAAAACCAACTACCATAGTTAAAAAGAAAAGAAACATTCTCGTTTTCTCACTGCACACTGGGTTTAAGCACTGGACCATACCTCACACGGAGGCTGTAATTATGAAATTAGCTAACAAATCAGGTGCCTTTAACGTCGTTTCTTCAAAATACATAAACGAATTTACCAAGGAGCAACTTAATGAATATGACGCCATAATTTTAAATAATAACTGCTCTATTCGTCCAAGAAGAAATATTTTCTTAGATATTCTTGATATGAACAAAAACTTAACTCCAGAGGAAAAAAATAAAAAGGCGGGACAATTAGAAAATAATTTATTGGAGTATGTTAATAATGGTGGCGGTCTCATGGTTTTACATGGTGTTGTAACGATGTTGAACAAATCTAGAGATTTCAGCAAGTTAGTTGGTGGTAGCTTTGATTATCATCCTAAACAACAAATGATAAAAGTTGAATTAGTGAACCCGGAACATCCAATGGTCAGCGCATTTAAGGGTGAAGGTTTTGAACACGTAGATGAACCGTATATTTTTAATAATGCCTACAGAGATTTTAACTTTAGACCCTTACTATCCATGAGTCTCAATAAAATTAAGGGTATTAAGGAGGATAGCAAGGATGACATAAGCTACATTTCTTGGATTAAGAAATATGGTAAGGGGCGTGTTTTTTACTGTGCTCCGTCCCATAACCCACAAAGCTATTCTAATCCACAATTTTTAGAATTTCTATTAGATGGCATGCAATATGTGTCCGGGGACTTAAAGTGTGATGATAGTCCTATAAATAAACCTAAATAATACTCAACCTAAATGTAGTCGCTTTATATGACATCTAAAAATATAAAAAGCCAGTGACTTAAAGCACCGGCAAGGACAAATAAGTGCCATATGAAATGATTGTAAGGTATCTTTTCTATAGCGTAAAAAAAAATTCCAGCAGTATAGAATCCACCTCCCATAAATAATAGATTCCTGCCAAATTTTTGGGTATGATCCAAAAGGTTTTGAAAGTCCAAAACAATCAACCAACCCATAACTAAATATAGAAGTAATGAAACAAACTCATATTTTCCTGTAAAGAATAATTTAAGTAGGGCGCCAATAGCCGCAATGAACCAAACGTAAATAAAAATATCCCAACCATTTCCGTTAATCAAGGTAATCAAAGCAACAGGAGTATAAGTGCCTGCTATTAAAAGATATATGCAGATATGATCTAGAATTCTTAGTTTGTTCCTAAAACGAGCAAAAGAAACATGATGATAAAGAGAGGAAGCAATGAACATGAGTATAAAAGTGAAACTATACACTATAATACTAAAAGTTGCATAGTCGGTTTTGTGAGAATTCCTAATTAGTAAAAAATAAAAGCCAAAAACGCCAAACAAAGCGCCTACCAGATGTGAAACTGTATTAAGCCTTTCTTCTTTTTGATCCGCAGTTTTATTTGTCATTTAAATTGATGCGATTATTATCATTACTCAGCAAACATGAGCTTGCATTACTTATACTGTTTGCCATGTTTAATAACTATATCCACATCTTGCAATAGACTAATATATCTTAAAACATCGCCTTTAACAGCAATAATATCCGCATATTTTCCTGGGGTCACTGTTCCCACTTCGTCTGAAACACCCATCCATAAAGAAGGCCAATAAGTAGCCGCTCTTATGGCGTACATAGGGTCAATACCAAACTCATTCACCCAAACATCCAACTCATTCCAAGTAGATTGGCTATGAAATTTCATAGGAATACCACTATCCGTTCCTATCATAAGTACGACCCCGGCATCAAGTAATTGTTGAATTTTAGTTTTGAGTGTAGGTTTCCTAACCGGTGTTAATTGAAAATATGGAAGTCGGTCTGGATGCTTTATACTGTTTTTTATGTCGGTCACTACAGAATCTGGTAGACCCCTATGCCATGAATCATTATCCAATACTTCAGGATTATCCCTAGTATATTCATAATTATATAAACCTTCTACGGTTGGACACCAATATAAAGGGCCAGAACTCATGTCGGCAGTTCTTTCTCTAATCATACCCATAATATCATCAGGATATCTGGGTGCAGAGGACAAGCCAGTGTGTTCAAAGCAATCAGCACCGACCATAAGTCCTCTACGTATTTCGTCAGGCCTATGACCATGTGCCACAACCTTTAACTCATTCTTATGCGCCTCATCAACAATCGCGGATAATTCCTCCATAGACATTTTATCTTGATCAATAAGTTTGACTACATCTACACCTGCACTTACTAATTTTTTAATCTTCTTACGAGCATCTTCGGGACCATTAACTCCCCATCTAAAATCTTCAGTTCCAGGATAAGGCTTCTTTTGAATAAAAGGACCTGACACGTATAATGTAGCGCCTGGAATATCACCATTGTTTATAGCATCTCTAACAGCTATACTTTCTTCTAGAGGTGCTCCTAAATCCCGAGCACTAGTAACACCAGCCATTAATAATTGTTCAGCCGATGAAGGCATTATTACATCTTTTAATAAAGGTGGATATGTTTTATCCCAATAGGCATAGTCAGCGTGTCCATTAATCATGGTATGTACATGCATGTCCCATAATCCTGGGAGCACAGTCATACCCTCTGTAGATATTATTTCTGCATGATCTGGAATCTCAAGGGTAGTAATTGTCCCTACGGCTTTGATCTTCTCTCCTTCAACAAGTATAACACTATTATCTATTGGCTCGGCCCCATAACCATCAATAAGGGTACCTCCTACCAAGGCCTTAATTTTTTTGGTTTGAGAAAAAGCAGTTATTGAAATTAATAACAGTACTAAAAAAGGTATTTTATTAGTCATATCAGGTTATCTATATTATAAATATAATACTAAACCTACTTTCATTTAATTTTCCTGTATAAAAAAACCCCCTTCACGTATTGTGAAGGGGGTTTCGAAGTAAGGCGGCTACCTACTCTCCCACTTGGTATAGCAGTACCATCGGCGCAAACGGTCTTAACTTCCCTGTTCGGAATGGTAAGGGGTGTGCCCCGTCGCCATGGCCACCTAAATTTTGGCCCTCTGGCCCCCAAAGGGGGAACCTGAGGTTCTAATTTTTTAAATGCTTCTACTATGACTTTAACTTAGCGAATGCTGAGCGAAGTCGAAGCATGACATAATAAAGGAACAGGTACCCAAAAAGAAAGTAACGTTGTATCGTTACAATAAAGAAATACAATTTTATAAGTAATTAAAAAAGGAGTTGCACCCCCGCCCTAAAGCGGAGGATGCGTGTGCGCAAGCTTGACGGGCAATTAGTACTACTCGGCTACGGACGTTACCGCCCTTCCACCTATAGCCTATCGACGTGGTCATCTCCCACGGCCCTTTAAAGAAATCTCATCTTGTGGCCGGTTTCGCGCTTATATGCTTTCAGCGCTTATCCGATCCCGACATAGCTACCCAGCAATGCTCCTGGCGGAACAACTGGTGCACCAGCGGTCGGTCCGACCCGGTCCTCTCGTACTAGGGTCAGATCCACTCAAATTTCTAACGCCCGCAGTAGATAGAGACCGAACTGTCTCACGACGTTCTGAACCCAGCTCGCGTGCCACTTTAATGGGCGAACAGCCCAACCCTTGGGACCTTCTCCAGCCCCAGGATGTGACGAGCCGACATCGAGGTGCCAAACCCCCCCGTCGATATGAGCTCTTGGGGGAGATCAGCCTGTTATCCCCGGCGTACCTTTTATCCTTTGAGCGATGGCCCTTCCATGCGGAACCACCGGATCACTATGCTCTTGTTTCCAACCTGGTCGACCTGTATGTCTCTCAGTCAAGCGCCCTTGTGCCATTGCACTCTACACACGATTGCCAACCGTATTGAGGGCACCTTTAGAAGCCTCCGTTACTCTTTTGGAGGCGACCACCCCAGTCAAACTACCCACCACGCACTGTTCTCTCATAAGAGAGTTAGGCTCCAGACAAGCAAAGGCTGGTATTTCAACAATGACTCCACCACACCTGGCGATGCAGCTTCAAAGTCTCCCAGCTATCCTACACATTGCTTGACCGAAGTCAATACGAAGCTATAGTAAAGGTGCACGGGGTCTTTTCGTCCCACTGCGGGTAACCGGCATCTTCACCGATACTACAATTTCACCGAGCTCATGGCCGAGACAGTGTCCAGATCGTTGCACCATTCGTGCAGGTCGGAACTTACCCGACAAGGAATTTCGCTACCTTAGGACCGTTATAGTTACGGCCGCCGTTTACTGGGGCTTCAATTCAATGCGTCGCCGAAGCTAACATCTCCTCTTAACCTTCCAGCACCGGGCAGGTGTCAGGCCCTATACTTCATCTCTCGATTTTGCAGAGCCCTGTGTTTTTGATAAACAGTCGCCTGGACCTCTTCACTGCGGCCCCCCATAAGGGGGCGACCCTTCTCCCGAAGTTACGGGTCTATTTTGCCTAGTTCCTTAGCCATGAATCTCTCGAGCGCCTTAGAATACTCATCCCAACCACCTGTGTCGGTTTACGGTACGGGCTGCTTCACTCGCTTTTCTTGGAAGTCGATCCGCTGGATTATCACCTTGACCGTAGTCTCGGTGTACTATCGGGGCGTTACCGCTCCCTTCAACGTACAATTCCGTCTGTACGCACCAACTTCTCGCCTCCGTCACTTTTAGCGTGAGCAGGTACAGAAATATTAATCTGTTGTCCATCCACTACCCCTTTCGGGTTCGCGTTAGGTCCCGACTGACCCCCAGCTGATTAGCATAGCTGGGGAAACCTTGGTCTTTCGGCGTGCGGGTTTCTCGCCCGCATTATCGTTACTTATGCCTACATTTTCGTTTGTAGCTCCTCCAGCATCCCTCGCAGGTACACCTTCAACGGCACTACAATGCTCCCCTACCCCTCTATAAATAGAAGTCACGGCTTCGGTGATATACTTATGCCCGATCATTATCCATGCGGAACCGCTCGACCAGTGAGCTGTTACGCACTCTTTAAATGAATGGCTGCTTCCAAGCCAACATCCTGGCTGTCAATGCAGTTCCACCGCGTTATATCAACTTAGTATATACTTTGGGACCTTAGCCGGTGATCTGGGTTCTTTCCCTCTCGGACATGGACCTTAGCACCCATGCCCTCACTGCGCAGAAACATTTCATAGCATTCGGAGTTTGTCAGGAATTGGTAGGCGGTGAAGCCCCCGCATCCAATCAGTAGCTCTACCTCTATGAAACTATCTACACGCTGCACCTAAATGCATTTCGGGGAGTACGAGCTATTTCCGAGCTTGATTGGCCTTTCACCCCTACCCACAGGTCATCCCAAGACTTTTCAACGTCAACGGGTTCGGTCCTCCACTATGTGTTACCACAGCTTCAACCTGCCCATGGGTAGATCGCACGGTTTCGCGTCTACTACTACTGACTATGGCGCCCTATTAAGACTCGCTTTCGCTACGGCTCCGGACCTGAAGTCCTTAACCTCGCCAGTAAAAGTAACTCGTAGGCTCATTATGCAAAAGGCACGCCGTCACCCCGAAGGGCTCCGACCGCTTGTAAGCGTATGGTTTCAGGATCTATTTCACTCCGTTATTCACGGTTCTTTTCACCTTTCCCTCACGGTACTGGTTCACTATCGGTCTCTCAGGAGTATTTAGTCTTGGCGGATGGTCCCGCCGGATTCATACAGGGTTTCACGTGCCCCGCACTACTCAGGATACCACTATCTAAAAGTTCCTTACCTATACCGGGCTATCACCGTCTATGGCCAAGATTTCCAACTTGTTCTAGTTCATTACTTCTCGAATGTCGTGGTCCTACAACCCCGTTATTGCCGAAACAACAACGGTTTGGACTAATCCGATTTCGCTCGCCGCTACTATCGGAATCACTTTTGTTTTCTCCTCCTCCGGGTACTTAGATGTTTCAGTTCCCCGGGTTTGCCTCCTTGCGGATACTATATCTTCAATATAGTGGGTTGCCCCATTCGGATATCTACGGATCATATCGTGTGTGCCGATCCCCGTAGCTTTTCGCAGCTTATCACGTCCTTCTTCGCCTCTGAGAGCCTAGGCATTCCCCATACGCCCTTTTCCAGCTTGTCGCCAAACCTTCTTATTTGCTTACTTATTATTATTCGTACTCTTTACTTTCATCATATGCCGTAAGGCATACAACTAAGATTCGTGTTTCTTTCTTTTTAGGTATATACAGCACTAATGCTATATATCCTGTTCCAATATGTCAATGAACGTTGTCGTGAGCCACGATTGGCAATTAAATCCAATCGAACTCAAACTCAATACATGAAGATAACTACATTATCTCCAGGCATTGCCTGGTGGAGAATATCGGAGTCGAACCGATGACCTCCTGCGTGCAAGGCAGGCGCTCTAGCCAGCTGAGCTAATCCCCCAGTTAGTTGATCGTTGTTCGTTGTTCGTTGCTAGTAAAACCATCAACTATCAACCAAGAACCAACAACTAGTTTGTCTCAACTTCTAAAATTTCCTTCAATATTTCAATCAATGAACGTGTCGACAATCCTTTTTTTTTACTATCAACTAGCAACCAAAAACCATCGACCGCAAGCTTAGCTTGCATCGTAGTCCCAGGCAGACTCGAACTGCCGACCTCTACATTATCAGTGTAGCGCTCTAACCAGCTGAGCTATGGGACTGTCCCTACACTACAACTCCCTAAAAGGAACATGTAACGTATTTACTATATATCATAATTGTGGAGCTTCTTGTGAACATTACTATCGATACTTGAACTATAAATCGAAAAAACGGGACCGGAAACTTGTCTCGAAAATGTCAGGGACCGTCCTTAAAAGGACAATCTCTAGAAAGGAGGTGTTCCAGCCGCACCTTCCGGTACGGCTACCTTGTTACGACTTAGCCCTAGTTACCGATCTTGCCCTAGGCCGCTCCTTACGGTGACGGACTTCAGGCACTCCCGGCTTCCATGGCTTGACGGGCGGTGTGTACAAGGCCCGGGAACGTATTCACCGGATCATGGCTGATATCCGATTACTAGCGATTCCAGCTTCACGGGGTCGAGTTGCAGACCCCGATCCGAACTGTGACAGGTTTTATAGATTCGCTCCGCCTTGCGACGTGGCTGCTCTCTGTACCTGCCATTGTAGCACGTGTGTGGCCCAGGACGTAAGGGCCGTGATGATTTGACGTCATCCCCACCTTCCTCACGGTTTGCACCGGCAGTCCCGTTAGAGTCCCCATCATGACATGCTGGCAACTAACGGTAGGGGTTGCGCTCGTTATAGGACTTAACCTGACACCTCACGGCACGAGCTGACGACAACCATGCAGCACCTTGCAAATTGCCCGAAGGAAAAGGTATCTCTACCCCTGTCAATATGCATTTAAGCCCTGGTAAGGTTCCTCGCGTATCATCGAATTAAACCACATGCTCCACCGCTTGTGCGGGCCCCCGTCAATTCCTTTGAGTTTCATTCTTGCGAACGTACTCCCCAGGTGGGATACTTATCACTTTCGCTTGGCCGCCCAGGTCTCAAGGACCCGGACAGCTAGTATCCATCGTTTACGGCGTGGACTACCAGGGTATCTAATCCTGTTCGCTCCCCACGCTTTCGTCCATCAGCGTCAGTATATGGTTAGTCAGCTGCCTTCGCAATCGGTGTTCTATGTAATATCTATGCATTTCACCGCTACACTACATATTCCGCCAACTTCACCATAACTCAAGACGACCAGTATCAAAGGCAATTCTACAGTTGAGCTGCAGACTTTCACCACTGACTTAATCGCCCGCCTACGGACCCTTTAAACCCAATAATTCCGGATAACGCTCGGACCCTCCGTATTACCGCGGCTGCTGGCACGGAGTTAGCCGGTCCTTATTCTTACGGTACCGTCAGTGGGCTACACGTAGCCCTTTTTCTTCCCGTATAAAAGCAGTTTACTACCCATAGGGCATTCTTCCTGCACGCGGCATGGCTGGATCAGAGTCTCCTCCATTGTCCAATATTCCTCACTGCTGCCTCCCGTAGGAGTCTGGTCCGTGTCTCAGTACCAGTGTGGGGGATCCCCCTCTCAGGGCCCCTACCCATCGTAGCCATGGTAAGCCGTTACCTTACCATCAAGCTAATGGGACGCATGGCCATCTTTTACCGGCCGAAGCCTTTAACCTATTAACAATGCCGAAAATAGGTGCTATGGGGCATTAATCTTCGTTTCCAAAGGCTATTCCCCTGTAAAAGGCAGGTTCCATACGCGGTGCGCACCCGTGCGCCGGTCGTCAGCGGAGTGCAAGCACTCCCTGTTACCCCTCGACTTGCATGTGTTAGGCCTGCCGCTAGCGTTCATCCTGAGCCAGGATCAAACTCTTCATCGTTGTTCTGTATATATTCGTCCCAACAAATCCAATGTCCGTCCCCGGCCCCGATTCTCTCGATCTAATTCTTCTATCCGAAACTTTCGTCCTAAATATTATATGATTCTTTTGTTCTACCTAAAAACTGATTCCTAAAAAAACACAAAGGCTTCCCTATTATCAGCTCTTATTCTCTCCACAATATTTCAATGAACTCCTTAAAAATAAATCGCTCTTCGCTCTTCATTTATCACCTCAAGTATCTCTCAAAGCGGGTGCAAATATAAGAGGGTTTTTTGAATTAAAAATAAAATTCACATCTTTTTTAGTCTTTTTTTTTCTCTTTTTTTTAATGACTTAAATCTTAGGTCATTAGAGATATGAAAAAATCTAAAAAGGCCTTGAATTTAATAAAATACTTACATCCCCACAAATGGCGATCCATGAAATTTGAACGTGCTTTTAGTAAAAACCTTCATCTTATACCCCTGTAAGATATTAAGACTCTTTTCAAACAGTAAGCTATACCCTAGTGATGTTCAAAAAAACATCGTAATAATATATTGTACGCCTTAGTACTTCGCATTATCTTTGCCCACTATATAATATATTAAAGAGGACCATGATTAAAATAACGCTGCCAGATGGTTCCGTTAGGGAATTTGAAAAAGGCATCACTCCCATGGGGGTTGCCAAAAGTATTAGCGAAGGATTTGCTAGAAATGTCATTTCAGCAAAATTTAACACGCAAACCATTGAATCATCAACTCCTTTACATACCAATGGCTCCTTAGTATTATTCACATGGAAAGATAAGGAAGGTAAAACAGCCTTCTGGCATTCTACATCGCACATTGTTGCCCAGGCAATAGAAGAACTATATCCTGGAGTAAAGCTGACAATTGGTCCCGCTATTGATAACGGGTTTTATTATGATGTAGACTTACCTGACGGAACCATATCCGAAAAGGACTTTCCTACCATAGAGAAAAAAGCACTGGAAATTGCCCGTGGTAAACATGATTTTAAAATGAAATCAGTTACCAAGGAAGATGCGCTTAAATTCTACAAGAAAGAAGGAAACGAATATAAAGTAGAGCTCATAGAGAACTTAGAGGATGGTACTATTACTTTTTGCGACCATGACACCTTTACCGATTTATGCCGAGGCGGCCACATTCCTAATACAGGGATTGTAAAAGCAATTAAAATTCTCAGTGTTGCCGGTGCCTACTGGAGAGGTGATGAAAACAAACCTCAACTTACACGTATTTATGGTATTTCATTTCCAAAACAAAAAGAATTAACAGCATACCTTGCACTTGTAGAAGAGGCCAAGAAGAGAGATCATAGAAAACTAGGGAAGGAGCTAGAGCTTTTTACATTTTCACAGAAAGTGGGTCAAGGACTTCCACTGTGGCTTCCTAAAGGTGCTGCTCTAAGAGAGCGCTTGGAACAATTCTTAAAAAAAGCGCAGAAAAAAGCGGGTTATGAAATGGTGGTAACGCCCCATATTGGTCAAAAGGAACTCTACGTTACTTCCGGTCATTACGCAAAATATGGAGAAGACAGCTTTCAGCCTATAAAAACCCCTAAAATGGATGAGGAGTTTTTATTAAAGCCGATGAATTGTCCGCATCATTGTGAGGTTTATAATTTTAAACCACACTCCTACAAAGATCTGCCGAAACGTTTTGCAGAATTTGGCACAGTGTATAGGTATGAGCAAAGTGGAGAATTACATGGCTTAACAAGAGTAAGAGGGTTTACACAAGATGATGCGCATATTTTCTGTACATCCGACCAGTTAGCAGATGAATTTAAAAATGTAATTGACTTAACATTATATGTACTAGGTTCGTTAGGTTTTGATAATTTCACTGCTCAAGTTTCTGTAAGAGATTTAAATAATCCGGATAAATATATAGGCGAATCAGAAAATTGGGACAAGGCAGAAAGTGCCATAATCAATGCAGCAAAAGAAAAAGGCTTAGATTATATAATAGAAAGTGGTGAAGCAGCTTTTTATGGTCCTAAGCTAGATTTTATGATAAAAGATGCTCTTGGACGCTCTTGGCAACTTGGCACAATACAGGTAGATTACAACTTACCAGAACGTTTTGACCTTAGTTATAAAGGTAGTGACAATGAACTACACCGACCTATAATGATACACCGTGCACCCTTCGGAAGCATGGAGCGTTTTATAGCGCTATTACTAGAACACACAGGTGGTAATTTTCCACTTTGGCTTATTCCCGAACAAGCCATTGTATTGCCGGTGAGCGAGAAACATGAAAAATATGCGGAAAAAGTTTTAAAATCCCTAGAAAATAGCGAAATTCGCGCCCTCATTGATAATAGGAACGAGACTGTAGGCAAAAAAATAAGGGAGGCAGAGTTAAATAAAATTCCTTTTATGCTCATAGTTGGAGAAAACGATGAAAAAGCAAATACCATTTCTGTAAGAAGACATGGAGGAGACGATTTAGGAGCCATTACCACTGAACAGTTTACAGACTTGGTAACTAAAGAAATAAATAGTACTTTAAAGTCGTTTTAATAAAATTAAGTTTAACTAAAAATACGAAGTCATAGCAATACGTAAAAGATTTAGACCTCAACCAAGAAGGGAAAATAAAAATCCCCATAATATCAATGAAAAAATACTTGCTCCTGAAGTAAGGTTGGTTGGTGATAATGTAGAGGTTGGTGTATATCCTATTAGGAAAGCACTAGACATCTCAAAAGAACTTGAATTAGACTTGGTTGAAATTTCGCCTAAAGCGAAACCACCGGTTTGTAAAATAATAGATTATAAAAAGTTCTTATACGAACAAAAGAAAAGGGATAAGGCCATGAAGGCTAAAGCCTCTAAAGTTGTCGTTAAAGAAATTCGTTTTGGTCCTAATACGGATGATCACGATTATGAATTTAAAAAGAAGCATGCTGAAAAGTTCCTTAAAGACGGAGCAAAATTAAAAGCATATGTATTTTTTAAAGGAAGATCCATTGTTTACAAGGATCAGGGAGAAATATTATTATTACGCTTGGCATCAGAATTAGAAGAATTAGGGAAGGTAGAACAGATGCCAAAATTAGAAGGTAAGCGAATGACCATGTTCATTGCTCCAAAAACAAAAGGAAAATAATAGTTTACCCGTATACAGGGTATACTTCTAATAACATACTGAAAATAAGCCTTAATACGCTTGTTCAGCATAAGTGAGATTCATACATAAAATAGGAGAAAATGCCTAAACAAAAAACAAAATCTAGTGCTAAAAAGCGATTTAAGCTTACTGGTACTGGTAAAATCAAAAGAAAGCACGCTTTTAAAAGTCACATTCTTACAAAGAAGTCTAAGAAGCGTAAGCTAGCGTTAACACATGATACACTGGTACACCAGCATGATGTTAACAGTATCAAAGAACAATTAAGATTAAAATAATTGTCCTTTAACAGGTAAAATTATTAACCATGGAGTTAGGCTTAAAATAAAGTGTCAGTTTTGACCGCCTACTACAAAAAAATTAAATGAAATGCCAAGATCAGTAAATGCAGTAGCTTCCAGAGCCAGAAGAAAAAAGGTAATGAAGCAAGCCAAAGGTTACTTTGGAAGACGTAAAAACGTTTGGACAGTAGCTAAAAACGCGGTTGAAAAAGCAATGTTATATGCTTACAGAGACCGTAGAAACAAAAAAAGAACGTTCCGTTCCTTATGGATTACCCGTATCAACGCAGGTGCCAGATTACACGGAATGTCTTACTCACAATTTATGGGTAAAGTAAAAGCTAACAACATAGAACTTAATAGAAAAGTTTTAGCGGATTTAGCCATGAACCACCCAGAAGCTTTTAAAGCGGTTGTAGATCAAGTAAAGTAAAGAAATTAATTATCTCACTTAAAAAAATCCGATTCTTCTGAATCGGATTTTTTGCTTTATACTATCCTAGATTTCGGTATAAATAATAATAAATCAATTTCCATAAGCAGTGACTACTAACCTCCTACCCGAAGCATTATTTCGATGTTCACATAAATAGATACCTTGCCAAACACCTAAATTGAGTCTACCATTCGTAATTGGTATTTGTACAGAAACTCCCATTAAAGCAGCTTTAATATGTGCTGGCATATCATCAGAACCTTCATACGTATGAATGTAATATGGAGCATCTTCCGGAACCATTTTGTTCATATGACTTTCAAAATCAACTCGTACGGTGGGGTCAGCATTTTCGTTAATCGTTAAGCTTGCAGAAGTATGTTTTATAAATACCTGAAGCATTCCTATGTCTATTTTTTCAATATCAGGAATCTCGTTTAAAACGGTATCCGTTATGATATGAAAACCCCTCTTAAAAGGCTTAAGTTTAAACTCTTTCTGAAACCAATACATGTTCTTCTATTATTAAATAAAGGTAAAACTTTAAAACAAACGCTTTAATATTGTAGGTATTGAAATACCTTTAACCTTAAACTATACTATCTAATGAATTTATCCCGCGTAAAAATGGTTGTTTCTGATATGGACGGAACCCTATTGAATTCCCAACATGAAATGAGCAGTCGTTTTTTTGAACTTTTTAAAGCTTTAAAGAAGCGCAATGTACTTTTCGTAGCAGCCAGTGGAAGACAATATAATAGTATTCTTGATAAATTACATTCTGTTAAAGAAGACATTATAGTGGTTGCAGAAAACGGAGGTTTTGTTATGCGTAAAGAAGAAGAACTACTGAGTACGCTACTACCAAAAATAAAACAACAAAAAACCTTAAATGTAATTTCAGAAGTTTCTAATATACATCCTGTTTTATGTGGTAAAAGAAGTGCATACCTTACAGGGAAATCTAAAGAATTTAAGGAGCTTCTAAGACAATACTATTCCGCTTTTACAATTGTAGATGATTTGAATATGGTGGAGGAAGAAATAATTAAAATAGCAATATATCATTTTGAAAGTTCGGAAGACTACGTTTACCCTCACGTTAAGCATTTAGAAAGTGATTTAAAAGTAAAGGTTTCGGGTCCTAATTGGGTAGATATCTCCAGTCCGGATGCGAATAAGGGGTATGCCATAAAAAAATTACAGGAAATATATGGGATATCACCTGCAGAGACTATGGTTTTTGGTGATTATAATAATGATTTGGAGATGTTAGCACGTGCAGATTTCAGTTTTGCTATGGAAAACGCTCATGAAAATGTAAAAAAAGCTGCAAAGTACCAGACAACCAGTAATGATACTTTAGGGGTTGAGAAAATTTTGGAACAACTGTTGGCACAAAAGCTTTAGGTTTTTTGCTTTTTCTTTTTTGCCGCTGGAAACAGCACATTGTTTAAGATAAGTCTATATCCGGGGGAAGTGGGATGCAATTCTAACTCGGTTTTTGGGTCTCCTACCCTATGCTGATAATCCTCTGGGTCATGCCCTCCGTAAAAGGTAAAAAAACCTTTCCCCTTTATTCCATGAATATATCTTGCCTCCTCATTCAATTTATTTTCTCCCAGCACCAAAACTGTAGGTTTCAATTGGGTTCTATTAAAAGCTGTGGTCTGCCCCATAAAACCTTTTACTAAGGCAGTATGATTTTGACAAAGCATGGTCGGAACTGGGTCCCACTTGGCGGAGAAATCCATCAAAGAGAAATAATCGGATTCTTTAGGTACATTACCCCTCTTAGCGGTCATATCAATGGAAGAAAATTCATATTTCAGCGGACTTCGTTCCAATATAAAATCCTTAAAAGCAAAGGTCTTATTAAAATCTATACTAGCCTGATAATTAGGGTCAGATGCATCACCATCGAACATTGGTTCACAGATATCAACACCATCCGCCGCTAAGGCAATGTCAAAACTATCCGTAGCCGAGCACATAGCAAACATAAATCCGCCCCCTATAACATAGTTCCTGATTTTTAATGCAACTGCCCGTTTTTCTTCCGAAACCTTCTCATAACCAAGCTTACGCGCTAATTTTTCAGACTCTTTCTTACTATCGATGTACCAAGGTGTAGCCCTGTAAGCACCGTAGAACTTACCATATTGCCCCGTAAAATCTTCATGGTGTAAATGCAGCCAATCGTACAGGGCCAACTTATCATTTAACACCTCTTCATCATAAACGGTAACATATGGAATCTCGGCATAGGTAAGAGCCATGGTTACCGCATCATCCCATGGCTGATTACCCTTGGGCGAATAAACAGCTATTTTTGGTGCTTTCTCCAAAATTACTGCATCTTGGTTTTGAGAAGGACTACTTATTTCATCTAAAATGCGATTAGTTTCACTATCCGAAATCACCTCAAAAGACACACCCCGTATTTGGCACTCCTTACGAATATTATCGCCATCTGGCAATAAAAAGGACCCCCCACGGTAGTTTAAGAGCCATTGTACTTTTTGTTGTTTCGATAGAATCCAATAGGTAATACCATAGGCCTTTAAGTGGTTCTTTTGTGTATCGGCATCCATGGGAATGAGTATGGCGGAAGCCGAAGCATGAAATGAAAAAAGTAGTAAAAAGATAGATAGCAACAGTTTATGCATAGAAAGAAATTAGATTCTGGAGTGCCTAACTCCTGGACATTAAATTCTTTCATAAAGTTAGTAGAAATTAACTTGCCAAAGGTTAAATAATATTTAAAACAATGGGTAGGCAGTGCTGGGACAACCAGTAATTTTGATACTAGTTTTTCCAAAAAGAGTGTTATACTGGTTTGAAATTATTCCTTGATTTAAAACGGAACATCGTTATCGTCCGCCCCACCTATGCCATTATCATTTATGGAACTTCCAAAAGCGTCATCCGCACTTGGTAAATTTTTAGTTATAAACGGATTTTCCTCGTTCGCATTCATTTTGGACTGAAACTCAAATGGGGAGTCAAAATCATCCAAATTATCGAACTTACCTTGATTTCCGATAAACTTCAATCTAATATTTTCCAAACCACCGTTTCTATGCTTCGCAACAATGAACTCTGCCTGGCCTTGTGTTGGCGTGCGTTCTTCATCATCCCACTCCTCTATTTTGTAATACTCAGGTCTATAAATAAAAGATACAATATCTGCATCTTGCTCAATAGCTCCAGACTCCCTTAAATCTGACAGAATAGGCCTTTTGCTACCACCTCTTGTTTCTACGGCACGAGACAACTGTGATAGGGCTATCACGGGGACATTAAGCTCTTTTGCCAGTGCTTTTAAGTTTCTAGAAATAGTAGAGATTTCCTGTTCCCTGTTCCCTCCTTTTTGGCTACCCCCCGCTGTCATTAGCTGCAAATAATCTATCATTATAATTTTGATACCGTGTTGGGAAGCTAATCTTCTTGCCTTGGCCCTGAGGTCAAAAATAGACAAAGAAGGGGTATCATCTATAAACAATGGAGCAGACTCTAGAGATTTTACCTTGACGTTCAGCTGCTCCCATTCGTGTTTCTCTAATTTACCAGTTCTTAATTTTTCGGAAGATAATCCCGTCTCCGACGAAATTAATCTTGTAATTAACTGAACTGAGGACATCTCTAACGAGAAAAACGCAACAGGCATATTGGAATTTACCGCCATGTTCCTGGCCATGGATAACGTAAGAGCCGTTTTACCCATACCTGGACGGGCAGCTACAATAATCAAATCACTTGGTTGCCAACCAGAAGTTAATTTATCTACTTTATCAAATCCGGAAGGAATACCACTCATCCCTTCTTTACCTGCTATTTCTTCAATTCTCTTCTTGGCCTGTATCACTAAGTTTTGAGCAGTTTCGGCAGAACGTTTTAAATTTCCTTGGGTAACATCGTATAACTTAGATTCCGCATTATCCAACAAATCAAAAACATCTGTAGCCTCATCGTAGGCATCTTCAATAATTTCATTCGAAATTTTAATTAAACTCCGTTGGATAAATTTTTGAAGAATAATACGTGCGTGGAACTCTATATGTGCGGAAGAAGCTACTTTTTGAGTTAATTTTATCAAATAAAAATCACCTCCTGAAGCTTCCAGTTTTCCTGCTTTCTTTAATTGAGAAGAAACGGTTAATAAATCTACAGGTTGGGATTCTTCAAACAAAACAAAAATGGCTTCGTAAATAAATCGATGTGCATCTTTATAAAAAACATCCGGATGTAAGATATCTATTACCTCATCTACCCCTTTTTTGTCTATCATCATAGCGCCTAACACAACCTCCTCTAAATCAACTGCTTGAGGTGGTATTTTACCTCTTTCGAGGTTAATGATAGTAGATTTGTCAATCTTACGACCGACTAAAGGTTTTGTGTTCTCCATAGGGACGAAAATATGCAATTAACCTTTAGTTAACGTGAATTTAATCGTTTAGGATGTTCACAGGTAACTAACAATTGTGCTGTTAATAAGTTACGATTTATGTTGATAACAAAAAAAATCTGGAGATATAAATCTCCAGATTTTTCTCAGGTTGCTAAAATGGCATTCTAGCCATTAAAAACTCCCATTTCGGCATATTTATCCATTCTTTTATTTACTAATTCTTTTGGTGATAACTTTTGTAATTCGGAATAATGACTGACTATCTTATTCTTCAAAATCTCAAAAGTTTTTTCGCGATTTGCGTGAGCACCTCCTGCAGGCTCTCTAACGATTTCATCAATTAATTTGAGTTTTTTCATGTCCGTAGCAGTAAGCTTCAGTGCTTCTGCAGCAATTTCCTTATACTCCCAGCTTCTCCACAGAATAGAGGAACAAGATTCTGGTGAGATTACGGAATACCATGTATTCTCCAACATTAGTACTTTATCACCCACACCAATGCCCAAAGCACCACCAGACGCTCCCTCACCAATAATAGCAACGATAATAGGAACTTTTAAACGGGTCATTTCCAGAATATTTCTTGCTATGGCCTCTCCTTGTCCGCGTTCCTCTGCCTCAATTCCAGGATAAGCACCAGGTGTATCTACCAAACATACTACAGGAATACCGAATTTCTCGGCGGACTTCATTAAGCGCAATGCTTTACGATACCCTTCCGGGTTTGCCATTCCAAAGTTTCGATATTGTCTTGTTTTGGTATTAAAGCCTTTTTGCTGACCAACGAACATAAAAGTCTGGTCACCAATTTTTCCAAGTCCACCGATCATAGCTTTATCATCCTTTACGGTACGATCACCATGTAATTCTAAAAATGTATCTCCACAAATAGCCTTAATGTAATCTAAAGTATAGGGTCTATCTGGATGTCTTGAAAGCTGCACACGTTGCCAAGCCGTAAGGTTCTTGTAGATTTCCTTTCGGGTATCAGCTAACTTCTTTTCAATCTGTTTGCAGGTTTCCGTGACGTCTACATCACTTTCCTCTCCAATAATCATACACTTGTCTAATTGCTCCTCCAATTCTTTAATTGGAAGTTCAAAATCCAAATACTCCATAGTTCAATAAAGGTTTCGTTAGTTGTGCAGCAAATATAAAACTTTAATGGTTATTTTGAGCGACTTTCCTTTTTATACCAGTGCGTTGTTTTAGAACTCCGTTTGCGATTACAGTAGCTAATATAATTCCTGCACCAACGTAAAATAATGGATTCATTTTTTCCTCATTCCCAAAAATAAACCAGGCCAATAAAATTCCGTAAACAGGCTCTAAATTTGTCGTTAACATTACCGTGTAAGGTGTTAAAACACGCATTACTTTTACCGCAGCAATAAAGGCATAAGAGGTACATAAGACTCCCAGAATTATTAGGTAGACACAGTCCATAGCACTTACCGAAAAGAAATCTATGGTGTAACTACCATTCCATGCTAAGATTACCGTTAAGAAAAGTACACCTATACCTAATTCATAATAAGAGATTATGGCGGGTTTGTTCGTTTTAACAAGCTTTCCGTTAATGATAGCAAAAACAGCGGCCAAAAATGCGGATAGTAACGCAATACCCATCCCATAACTGTAATCGGTTTCTACCTTAAAAATTAGGTATAGGCCAATTATTACCAAAACACCGAAAAAAATCTCGTAACCGATAATTTTTCTTTTAAATAAGATAGGTTCTAAAAGTGCCGTAAAAAAAGCTCCTGTAGACATCATTGCAAGTGTTACGGAGACAGTAGAAACCTTTATTGCTAGAAAGAAGGTCACCCAATGAGATGCTACCACGATACCGGCAATTATAAACCATAGTAAAGTCTTTCTATTGACTCTTAACGGCACGCTAATCCATTTTAGATAAAATAGAATAACAATCGTAGCTATGAGCATACGGTACCACACCAAGGGTAATGAATCTATAGTAATGAGCTTACCCAGAATAGCGGTAAAACCCCATATAAAAACTATAAAATGAAGATGAATAAGATTGGTTACTTTATCTTTTTGCATTTTGTAGAAGATAGAATGCTAAAATACCGAACACTACATTTGGGATAATAACTGCCAGTAAAGGAGAAAAACCAGATTGCTCTGCCAAGGTACCGAATACCTTATCAAAAAAGATAAATATAAATGCTACCAAAATACCAAAAGCCAAGTTAATACCCATACCACCCCTGCGTTTTACTGATGAAACGGATACCGCAATTATGGTGAGTATAAAGGCTGTAAGTGGCAATGCCCATCTTTTATATTTTACCAAAACATAGGTATTTATATTTGAAGCTCCTTTTTGTTTTTGGTCGGCAATAAACTTATCCAGCTCGTATAGATTCTTGGTCTCTGCCACGTATGACACCGGGGTTAAATCATCTAATTTAAAAGTAAACAAGGTATCCAATCGTCTTTTGTTCTCTATGATAGCAGAATCTCCCCGCATAGTCCTTTTCACATAAGAAGTAAGTCTATAATTACTATCCTTTTCTACCCATCTTATATTTACTGCCGAAATCTTAAACTTTAATTGATTCAGGCTATCGAATCTTTCAAAAGTAAAATTGTGTCCTAATTGTCTGGCAGGGTTAAAACTACTCACGTAAATGAAATCCGTTTCATTAAGTTGATTGAATATGTTACTTGTAACCCTATCCTGTTTGCCTTTTTTCAGGTATTTAAACTTGAATTCATTAAAACCTACACTAGCATTGGGTACAATGAACATGGTCATGAAAAACATAAGTATTGCAATAATACTGGCACCGATGATGTAGGGTCTTAAGAATCTACCGTAAGAGACCCCCGAGCTTAAAATGGCAATAATTTCAGTATTGTTTGCCAATTTTGAGGTGAAAAATATCACCGATAGAAACAGGAAAATAGGAAACAGCAAACTACCTATGTAGATGGTGAAATTAAGGTAGTACATTAAAATTTCATTCAAAGGAGCTTCATTATCGATCATCTTACCGATTTGTTCTGCAAGATTGATCATAATACCAATAGGAATGAACAACAATAACATTAGGCCAAATGTGGCCAGATATCGCTTTAATATATATTTATCTATTATCGATAGCATTAGAGCCTTTTATCCATTTGTTTTACCATTATTGCTTTCCATGCTGCAAAATCTCCTACCAAGATGTGTTTTCTAGCTTCTCTTACCAACCACATATAAAAACCTAAATTATGTATAGTGGCAATTTGTTTTCCAAGATACTCGTTTGCAGCGAACAAGTGGCGTAAATACGCCTTAGAATATTCCCTATCTACAAAAGTAGTTCCCATTTCATCCAATACCGAAAAATCGTCTTCCCACTTCTTATTTTTAATATTGATGGTACCGTGGGCTGTAAAAAGCATCCCGTTCCTTGCATTTCTGGTAGGCATCACGCAATCGAACATATCTATACCCAGCGCTATATTTTCTAAAATATTTATAGGCGTTCCCACACCCATGAGATACCTTGGTTTATCTTCAGGGAGAATTTCACATACCACCTCCGTCATTCCATACATCTCCTCTGCTGGTTCACCTACGGATAATCCTCCTATGGCATTTCCCTCTGCCCCTGCGTTGGCAATATATTCTGCAGATTGTCTTCTTAAATCCTTATAGGTAGAACCTTGTACTATTGGAAAAAACGTCTGCGCATAATCATATACGAATGGTGTCTTCTCTAAATGGTTAATGCAGCGATCTAGCCAACGATGGGTCATATGCATGGACCTTTTCGCATAATTATAATCGCAAGGGTAAGGGGTACACTCATCAAAAGCCATGATAATATCCGCTCCAATAACACGCTGTATTTCCATGACGTTCTCGGGGGTAAAAAGATGCATGGAACCATCGATATGCGATTTAAACTTAACCCCTTCCTCTTTTATTTTACGATTTGCGGATAGTGAATATACCTGGTAGCCCCCGCTATCTGTTAAGATATTCCTATCCCATCCCATGAACTTATGCAATCCTCCTGCCTTTCTCAGAATATCGGTCTTTGGTCTTAGGAACAGGTGATAGGTGTTTCCCAAAATAATATCTGGGTTAATTTCTTCCCTAAGTTCCTTTTGATGTACACCTTTTACCGAAGCTACCGTACCTACAGGCATAAATATGGGCGTTTCAATACTACCATGATCGGTGACCATAGTTCCTGCCCTAGCCTTGGATTGGGCGTCCGTTTTATGTAATGTAAAATTCAATTGTATAAGAATAAGTGCACAAAGATAATGAACTAGAGGTCTTGAAAACTTAATAAAAACCAAAGAAATAGGCATTACCATAATAGGGATATCCGATAATGACATTCAAAAGGTGATCTATTTTCTAAAACAATAAAGCTTAATAGCTTCCGTTCTGATGGTATAAAGAGAATGGTAGCCTTTGGTATTGTTCTTGATTAGTACTCATCAATTAAATAAAACTATTATGAAAAAAACACTTTTGCTTGCAGCTATGGTATTGTTTGGGCTTACGACTTATGCCCAAAGCGATTCCGGTTTTGGAATTAAAGGCGGTCTTAATTACAATGCTAATGGAGACTATTTTGAGTCGGCAGGGGACGCAGCCCGTAATCCTGACCGAAACATTGGTTATCACTTAGGTATCTTTGGAAAAATAGGTGTCTCACGAATTTATTTAAGACCAGAATTGGTTTACACTAAGACTAAATCTGATTACAATGGAGATGATTTTGACATGAGTAAATTAGATGCGCCGATACTTCTTGGCGTTAAGGTCGTTGGACCCTTACATCTTTTTGCCGGGCCATCTTTTCAGTACATATTAAGTACGGAATACGACGGAATTACGATTGACGACGTTTCCAATGATTTTACCGTAGGCATGAACATAGGAGCTGGTATAAACCTGGGTAAACTAGGTATTGATTTGCGCTATGAGCGTGGATTCAGTGACAATGAAGCCAACTTTATAAATACTAACATTACCAATGTTGGCCCTAGTCGTATAGATACAAGGCCGGACCAACTTATCTTGAGTCTTTCTTTGAAGATATAGTACAATCACGAATTAAAATAAAAAGCCCCTTGGAATCTACAAGGGGCTTTTTAATGTCTTATCGTTATCTTTTATGAATCACTATCTAGATGATCGGGGATATCGTCATCGTCCGAAAATAAAAATTTAACGAAATTACCATCATCATCTAATTCTATTTCATCAATAGTTGGGATACCGTCATTGTCGTCGTCAGCGTCAAGATAATCTGGAAATCGGCCGTTTATAGATTCTAATTCAGCATCAGCATTATCATTATAAAATAATCCATCCTCATTAAAATCCTCTAAAAGCGAAGGTATTCCATCATTATCATGGTCAGTATCCTGTATGGTTGTAAGAACTTTATATTTAAAAATTAACGGGCTATAAGCCGGTATAGCACCGCGGGCTCCATTAAAAGTCCCTAAGCCTGACGGAAAGACTATCATACCCACGCCAAAACCTTCCACATCAAAAGTCCCATCGGGGTTATCAAGTATAGTAATTCCTCCAGCTGTATTAGTCACACCTTCCCCTACACCTCTAAAAGCCCGTTGGCTACCAAGTCCTGGAAACTGGAAACTTGGATTGTCCCACCATGTTCCGGTTGATATATTGTCAAAGACCTCTCCAGATAGTAATATCCCTTCATAGTTAACGAATGTGGAATCAGCAGTTGTAGGTTTAAAACCCTCTCCCTCTCTAGCTTCCAGATAATAATAGGTATGTTCCACCTCTTCTTCTGCGTCTAATCCAAAATCTGAAGAAAAGACAGTAACTTTACGTTCTAAAACCTGATTGATTAAAGGCGTTTTAGAAGCATTATCCCCTGAGATAGTATCGATAACGATATTAAAATCAAAATCAGCAGGTGGGTTGGCAAATTCTTCGTAGTTGTAGAAGTGAGTGGTTAAGAAAGTTCTTATCTCCTCATCGTTCTCCACAGCTACCTCACTTAATAGTCTTGGTGGAACTACTTCTCCAATTTCTTCATCATCATCTCTACAGGCAACGATTAAAAGTAAGGCCAATCCTAAAATGCGGCTATTTTTCCAATTCATGAATACAAATTTTTAAGGGGACAAGATACAACTTATGCAATAATGAATCTCTTTTTTATAAAACCTTAACTAAAAAATATATTCTAAATTATTATAAGTTTTTTCTTATTATTTTCACAATTTTATCTTTCTTTTGTAGGAGATATATTATACAAAACTATTAAACTTAAAAAAATGAAAAAAATTCTTACAATTACTATCGCTCTTCTAATTCTATCGTGTTCTGATAATGAAAATCAAATCATAGAAAATGAAAATTTTGAAACTATCAACTACCATTTTAATGGCACAGTATACACATTAACTCTTGAAAGGAACGAGCAAGATGAAATGATACCGGTCGAAAATAAAGCATTAAACGAAATTGATAATATTATAGATGAAAATGAAAATATTATTTTTCATGACGTAGACGATAAAAACATAATGCTTTTTTCATCAGATTATGAGCTAGCCATTTACTTAGAAAGTGTAGGAAGCCCACTTTCCATTAAGTCAACTAATAGTAAAGCTCTATCACCGTACACTTCGGGTAATTTATACATGTATATAGATTCCTACTATAATGGCTCTCTAGTTTTATGGGATTTACCATCATTTAGTACTTTGGAATGCTATCAAACCGGTTCAATGGAAAATCGTTTAAAAAACTTTTCAATAACTAGCAATTGGATTGTGAGGCAAGATAACGGGGTTTCGAATTGTACAATTAATTTTAATAATAATGCATTTGGCAATAATCCTAATGACAAAGTCAGTTCACTAACCGTAAACAATGTTTTCGCCAGATTCTATGAAGATGCAAACTATGGAGGGCGCTCAATAACACGAGACGCAAGAACAAATGGGTCTAGTAGTTTCAGTAGATTAAAAAGTGTTAGATATAGAGGACGATGGGATAATAGAATAAGTTCCGTCAAACTATCATTTTAAGAAGAAATTCATGCTTATATGTTTTAAAGTCTTAGTTTTGAACTAAGGCTTTTTTCATGCGAATAGACAAATACTTATGGTGTACGCGATACTTTAAGACAAGGAACATTGCCACAAATACCTGTAAAAAAGGCCATGTAAAAATAAATGGACAGGTGGCGAAACCAGGGCGAGAAGTTTTTCCAATGGATGAAATACGCGTTAGAAAAAACCAAATAGATTATAAATTAAATGTACTTGCAATACCTGATAGTAGAGTTGGAGCAAAGTTAGTTGATATTTACAGGAAGGATACCACACCCGCTTCGGCATTTGAGCACAATGAATTACTTAACTATTCTAAAGATTATTACAGAAAGAAGGGAACAGGCAGACCTACAAAGAAAGATCGTAGAGAGATAGATGACTATTTAGAAACTCCAGAAAATAAACCTAAGGATGATGCTACCGCTTCTAAAGAATAGTCTTTAGGTAATACATTATCATTTATTAAAAACATACTTATCTTTAACCTTTAAAGCCAAATTAATGGAGCAAAACATTCTTTCCCACCAACAAATACAGTACAAAATAGAGCGGATTGCTTATCAAATATATGAAGCAAACGTTTCTGAAAAAGAAATCGTGATTGCAGGAATAGAAGGAGGGGGAATAGATTTTGCAAAGAAACTAATACGCATATTACGTAAAATAACAGGAGTAGAAATAACCCTATGCAAAGTAATTATGAATAAAAACAATCCTTTAAAAAGTGGTGTAGATACTTCTTTAAAAGAGGAGGAATACACCAATAAGTCCGTTGTACTAGTAGATGATGTACTTAACTCCGGTACTACCCTCATCTATGGTGTTCATCATTTTTTAAAAACCCCTTTAAAACAGTTAAAAACAGCTGTGCTAGTGAATAGAAATCATAAGAAGTATCCTGTTAAAGCAGATTACAAGGGAATATCCTTATCTACATCGCTTCAAGAGCATGTTAACGTAACTTTCGAAACTAAAAACAATAGAGTTTTTTTAAACTAAAAGGCTTTTTATTTCTTGAGCTATTTTTTCAGGAATCTTACCATCTGCCGAAATTTTATTTTTAGCCATATTGTAGTAAAAACTTCTTTCAAAAAGATGTTTACCAATAAATTCTGGTAGTTCCTCCTCCGTGAAATTACTAATCATAGGCCTGCTATCTTTTTCAGAAGACAGTCTACGAACCAATTCGGGAATAGAAACTCTAACATAAAATACGTTTTCTGTAGCCTGTAAAATAGCTGTCATATTAGTGCCATAACAAGGTGTGCCCCCGCCGGTAGACAAAACAAAAGCGTCTTCTGTATTCAATATTTGGTTCAAATATTCGTTTTCCTTTTTTCTGAAGAATATTTCTCCCTTATCCTTAAATATGTCAGGGATTGGCTTACCCTCGCCATTTTCAATAACATCATCCAAGTCTAAGAAATTAATTTTCAATAGCTTAGCCAAAAGCTTTCCAATAGTAGTTTTCCCACTCCCCATGTAACCAACTAAAACGATTTTCATGCCCTTATTTTCCGTAAAATTGAACTAATTTAAAGTGATATCAAAAAAAAAGAAATTTATCTTAAAAAGCGTTTGGTAAGTAAAGATATCAACTTATATTTGCACCCGCATTCAGCAGACGAATGATTTGAAATTTTGACCTGGTAGCTCAGTTGGTAGAGCATCTCCCTTTTAAGGAGAGGGTCCTGGGTTCGAGCCCCAGCCAGGTCACTTAATCGGAAACCATCCGAGACCAAAACCTTGCTAATCTTATGATTTGCAAGGTTTTATTTTTTTAGGGAAACCATATAAATAGGTTTGAATTGGTTCTAAATGTTCACAAATCGACAACATTTTTTATAAACGGTAACATTAGTATAGACAATTCTTTAAATTACCTTTAGAAATGAAATTCTAGCAGTGTTTATTTGAGTTTTGTCTCAATATTGTCTAAAAGCTATGACCACAAAGATGCCAACGGCTTCAAAAAAATAATCTCAATGAGGCAACTTATCTTTAAGCAATCCATAAAGAAAGGTTCCCAAAATTGAAAAGAGAATAACCACCAAAATTGGAACGTATCCCGCACCGACCAACGTAAACATTGGTCCGGGACAAGCGCCAGCTAAACCCCATCCTAGTCCAAAGATGATACCGCCGAACATATAGCGACTAAAGCTTTTTGCTTTGGGATTGAAATGAATGGTTTCTCCATGGAAAGATTTAATATTAAATCGTTTTATGGACTGTACCATGATAACACCGATAACAAGAGCTGAACCTATAATGCCGTACATATGAAATGATTCAAACTTGAACATTTCGTAAATGCGAAACCATGAAGCCGCTTCTGACTTGAACATTGTAATTCCAAAAACAATTCCGATTAAAAGATATGATACTATTCTCATTTGCTTAAAAAATTAAAGGGAATATAAAATGAATCATTGTTAGCCCACCGATAAAAAATCCGATGACAGCTATTAGGGAGGGTAATTGTAAATCACTTAATCCAGAAATGGCATGACCAGAAGTGCAACCACCTGCGTACCGCGCTCCAAAACCAACAAGCAAACCACCAATAGCTAAAATTGCTAGACTTTTAATATCAGTAAGCGCTTCTAAATCGAACAATTCGTTTGGTAGGTACGCTTTTCCTGCACTATTGAACCCTAAGTTTTGTAAATCTGTAATAGTATCAGGATTAATGGCAACTGCAGAATCCGTTGAAAGAAAATGGGAACCGATGAAACCTCCGATTATAGCTCCTAAAACAACAATTAAATTCCATTTTTGAGCTTTCCAATCAAACTTGAAAAAGTCTGAAGAGTTTCCTGCACCACAAATGGTACACATTGTTCTTAGGTTGGCCGACATACCAAAATTCTTACCTACCATCAGTAGTAAAAACATTATAAAAGCAATCATTGGGCCTGAAACATACCAAGGCCAAGGTTCATATATCCAGTTCATAGTACTTTTTATTACTGCGAAGAAAGTTGATTTAAAAGATACCTTCAGTAACCTTTGTTACACTGCAAACCCTTTGCCTAAAAAAATTAATACTCAAGTTGATAAATGTCATACTTCCTATTGCTTTGAACTTATAGCTTTGTAGAAATTTGTTAAAATAAAGTCCAAATGAACGGTAGTTCAAACACAACAATTTATATCGTTGCCGGTGTAATAATCCTTCACTTTTTAGTTGGGTTTATTTGGCTAGCCTATAAATTAATTAAGAAAAAAGACGATTAGGGTATTAATAACTTGTGTCGTCTAATTTCACTTTACCATGGAATGTTTTATACAGGAATAAGAAATATCCTGCCAAAAGAGGCGCACCTATAACAACGATAATTAGCATATTACCTAACGACTTTTGCGAAGAAGCCGCATTGTAAATAGTGACACTATATTTGGGGTCTATTGTGGATGGTAATAGTACAGGATATAACTGTACTGCCACTAGCATTAATAAAAAAGACATTGTTAAGGAAGAAAATACCAATGCATGCGCATACTTTTTCTTTGACACCAACCTTGGCACATTTGCGACCGCCAAGAACGCCAGTACGGGAAATATAAATAGTACTGGATTTTCTTTAAACTTATCGGTGACACCGGGCAAGAATGTTAAGGTATACAACGATGTGACAGCAAAGCTGATGATGAAAAATATCATACCTTTTTTTAGTAAAAAAGTTAATCTAGCATGCAAACGACCTTCGGTTTTTAGCAGTAAAAAAATAGCACCTTGTGTCATAAATAGCGCTACAGTCGTAAGGCCTAACATAATAGCGTAAGGTGATAAAAAGTTGAAGAATACACCGCCTTTATGACTGTAATTTTCACCCAGTTCAAAACCCTGTAATATATTTCCTAAAACAACTCCTAGTAAAAATGCTATAAGCACATTGGATGTAAAATAAATTATATCCCAAGTTTTTCGCCACCAGAGCATTTCTTCTGAACTTCTAAATTTTATAGCCGAAGAACGCAATACCAAGAGCATTAAGAATAACATAAAAGGCACGTACATTGCAGAGAGCATGGTAGCATACATCACAGGAAAGCCAGCGAACAATGCTCCTCCCCCAATAACTAACCATACTTGATTCGCATCCCATAATGGTCCTATGGCATTAATGGCTATACGTCTGCTTAAATCTTTTCGGAAAAACAAATGCCATGCCCCGGCACCGTAGTCAAAACCTTCTAAAATAGCGTAACCGGAGAATAACAAACCGACAACTAAATACCATATCGTTGGGTAATCTAATCCTAAAAAAGTTTCCATAGTCATACGATTAAATGGGTTTTAAAAATTCATCTGGATTTTTAGCTTCCTCATAAGGGCCATGTTTAATCTTCTTGTTTACGGAATAAATAAACAAGAGAAACAAAATGGTGTAAACGACTAAAAACAGTATCAATGAAAATAGAATTTGATTGGACGACACCTCTTGCGAAAAGCCTTCGTTAGTTCTTAAATGACCATACACTATCCAAGGTTGTCTACCCATTTCGGCGGCGAACCAACCTACTTGATTTGCTATTTGTGGTAAAAGCACCGAGAAAGCAAAAATCTTAAGGAGCCATTTTTTATCGAACAGTTTACCTCGCCACCATAGATAACTGGCATATAAGGTCAGGGCTATGAGAAACATCCCAATGGAAATCATGATATGATAAAATTGAAACACGGCATTTACTTGTCCTGGTCTGTCTTCTTTGGGAAATGCATTCAACCCGGTAATAGGTGCTTCAAAATCTTGATGCACCATAAAAGATAAACCACCTGGTAATTTAACACCTGTCACCTCTTGGGTTTCATCATTTACCCAACCGAATAAATATAAATCTGCTGGTGCTGATTTGTCATAATGACCTTCCATAGCTGCTAATTTCGCTGGTTGGTTTACTGTAACGCCCTCCGCAGAACTATGACCTGAAATCAATTGCGTTAAAGATATTATGGTAGCCACGCCTAGCGCTATTTTAAAAGCTTTTTTTGAAATCTCGATATATCTTCCCTTTAGCAGGTAGTATGCATGTACACTTAACACTAAAAAAGCCCCTGCCAAAAACGCCCCCTGCCACACGTGAATAATTCTATCGACGCTTGAAGGATTGAAAACCATTGCCCAAAAATCGGTCACTTCTGCTCTTGCGTTAAAACCCTCTCCAACAATATGATAACCAGCTGGCGTTTGTTGCCAACTGTTGGCAACAACAATCCAAACGGCTGAAAACATCGACCCTAAAAATACTCCAACGGTCGAGATGAAATGAACCTTAGGTGATACGCGGTTCCATCCGAAAAGCAATACCCCTAAAAAAGCACTCTCAAGACCAAATGCGAACAAACCTTCTGCGGCCAAGGCACTTCCAAAAATATCGCCTACGTATCTTGAATACACGGCCCAATTGGTACCGAATTCAAACTCCATGATAATTCCCGTTGCAACACCTATCCCAAAGGTTATTGCGAATATTTTTAACCAAAAACGCGTTAAGACCTCATATTGCTTATTTCCAGTCTTCAAGTATAGGCCTTCCATCATTACCATAATCAAACCGATACCGATACTTAAAGGCGGATAGATATAATGAAAGGCGATTGTGAAGGCAAACTGGATTCGGGCGAGAATTTCTGTATCCATAAGGCTAAAATTTATAGTTACAAATTTAATTAAATAGCCTGTTGAAATAAGTAACCAAGGTTACATAAAGCAGTAACTAACGATCTTATTTCATTGTGTAACCTTAGTTGCTTTCCATACAATATTTCTACTATATTTTTGAGTATTCAGTTATTAATTTTATCGAAACTGATAAGTTGTTTTTACGCATCGCCAGAAAATTATGCCTTTTAATAAAATGATATTTATCAGCTTTCAATTCTAAAGTCAATTTTATTTTAGCCAAGTGAAATTATTCAAGGTGGTCATATTATCCATTATATTGTTGAGCAATAGCATCAGAGAATCTCTTGTTTATGGCTGGTATACGTTGGATGTGGAAAGTTTTATTGATCAACTATGTGAGAACAAAGACAAACCTCAATTGGAGTGCAACGGCAAATGCTATTTAAGTAAAATGATTGCTAGTGATTCATCGCAAGACGAGCAAAAAATTCCTGTTCTTGAATGGGAGCAGTTGGTTTTTTTTCAACCCGAAATAAGGGAAGATAACCAAATCGCTAGAGTAGTCTCTAATGGTATTTCTTTTCATTATTTAGCCACGTATACTAAGGGTTATTTTCATTCCATTTTTCATCCTCCACAGGCTTAGTCAATACATGCTAAAGCTAAACGAGATTACTAAGCAATAGTTTTCTCGAGATTACTGTGGTTCAATTTGAAAAATAACTAAATGAAAATTACAAGAATAGCGCTTTTATGCGCAATTATCCCTGTGTCCTTATTGGCACAGGAAACAACAACAAAACAGGATACTTTAGAATCGAAATTGATAGAACTCAATACTGTAATAGTAACTGGGGAAAGTAATACAGATTCTGTACTCACCGCTATAAAAAACGACTTGATTAAAAAAGTCGTCCAGCCGAAAAACGTGGCGGATCTATTTAATAATTTTAACGGCTTCTCGTTAATAAAACGGGGTAATTATGCCATAGACCCATCTTTTAGAGGCTCTCAATACGAGCAATTAAACATTCAATTTGATGGCGGTACAAAGGCAATGCATGCTTGTCCAAATAGAATGGATCCGATTACGACACATGTTGTACCTGAAGATATTGAGCGTATCGAAGTAATTAAAGGTCCGTATACGGTGCGATATGGCGCAACGTTTGGTGGTATAGTAAACCTGGTGACACAGGGACCGGAAAAGCTAGGCAATGGATTTCATGGGAATGTAAGTAGCGGATACGAAACCAACGGTAATTCATTGGTTTCTTCTCTGAAATTACATCAGATTACCAATACGTATGACATTACTGCGAATGTAGGTTATCGTGATTTTGGCAACTATGAAGACGGGGATGGCACTGAGATTCCATCTTCATTTAGAAGTCTGGACTACGGTTTGCGCCTAGGCTATAATTTTGGAGATAACCAAAGGCTTCAAGCGCATTGGAGACAGTCTTTTGGGAGAGACGTATTACACGCCGGATTACCTATGGATACCGAGGAAGACAATAGCTCTATTTTATCTTTGGATTATAAGCTTTTAGGTTTGAGTGGATTTGTAAAAGAAGTAAATGCAAAGGCCTACTATACTTATGTAGACCACATAATGGCCAATACCAGGAGACCGTCGTTTATGATGACCGAAGCCTTGTCTACCATAGATGCAACTACCGCTGGTGGAAAAATAGAATTAAAGATGAAACCTACTGAAAAGTGGATTCTTTATGGTGGATTAGACGCAATGCTTATTGCACGAGATGGTGGAAGGACCAGAGTGGTAAAACGAAATATGATGGGGAACTTTTTACCAGAACCAATTGTTTTTCAAGATAAGATTTGGCAAGATTCTTATGTAAATGATTTTGGCCTATTTGCAGAGAATAAATACGCTATTACAGATAGAACTATGCTTACCGCTGGTTTCCGTTATGACTTAGTGGTTTCGGACATTCAAGATCCAGAAGCTGATTTTCAAGAATTATATGACAATCTAGGACAGCGAGAAGAGCACAATGTATCTGCGACGGCTTCCATAAAACAAAAGGTTTCAGATAATGCCATATTAGAGGTTGCGTATGGTCGTGGTGTGCGCTCTGGAAATATGATAGAACGTTACATCAATCATTTTTCTGTAGGCCAGGATCCTTTTGAATATGTGGGTAATCCCAATCTTGATGCAGAGGTAAACAACCAGTTTGAAATAGGTCTTAAGGGACACAAGCGTTTTGAAAAAGGAATAGACGTTTTGCGCTACGGTATTTCCGGGTATTATGCAATCTATAAAAACTATATTGTTGCTGTAGTAGATCCCACGCTAAATAGAAAGTTTATGCCTAGCGCACAACCACAGGAGGTTAAGCGTTTTATCAACATTGATGAGGCTTATAAAACTGGTTTTGAAGCAGAGGCTGAGATAGATTTTGCAACGTATTTTAATTTCTCCACCGCTTTATCCTATGTATATGCTAAAAATAAAGACCTTAATGAATCTTTGCCACTAACACCACCGCTTACAACACGATTCGGTTTAGGTTTTAAAAAAGAGAGACTTTGGGCTAGTTTAAACTATACGATTACTTCAAGACAGGATGAAATTGCAATAAGTTTTAGAGAACAAGAAACAGCTGGTTATGAAGTATTGGATGCACGCTTTGGCTTTGAACCGATTAAGGATTTGAACATTGGTCTAGCGGTGCTTAATGTGTTTGATGAGACCTATAACAATCACTTGAATTTCTCTTTTGTCAATCAAACAGATTTTACCAGAGTCCCTATTAATGATCCTGGAAGAAATTTTTCTGCATTTATTCAGTACGCATTTTAAGGAATCTTTCTAGAATTGAAAAGCCCTTTTGATAATCACAAAAGGGCTTTTCAATTTTTAAAAATAATACGTGATTGTGTTTTAGTTTCGATATGCCGAAAGCATCCACACAAGTTTTTCTTGTTGAACAATGTAATCACTCATCAAGGCAACTGTACCCTCATCATTTGCATCTGAAGCGATGGACAAAATGGTCCTTTCCTTGCTCAACAAGGTCTTTAAAGCTTCTAGAACACTATCAATAGCGACTTCACCATCTGTTATATTTTCCGCTGGCTTAATATCTGAAGCCTCTAGATACTTCTTAAAAGAATGAAGTGGTGTTGCACTTAAGGTTAGTACACGCTCTACGATTTCGTCTACCTTAATCAAAGCATTATTGTAGAGTTCCTCAAATTTTAGATGTAATTCAAAGAATTTTTTACCTTTTATATTCCAATGAAATCCTCTTAGATTCATATAGAATAATTGGTAGTTTGAAAGTAAATCGTTTAATTCTAAAGCGGTGGTTTGTGATGCCTTATCATCTAAACCTATGTTGTTCGTATTTTTCATAATTCATTTTAATGCTTAAAAAGGGCCAATAGTTTAACCTACAGCCCCTGTTCTGTTTCAAATATCCTTTTTAGCCAAATACCAGGTAACTTTTTCTACCGAATCATCCGCTAGCCTTTCGTTCAAGGTATCAAGTGATTTTGGTGGAGGACAAATTGCTTTATCTCCTCGTTTCCAATCTAATGGCATTGCTACCTTATGTTCATCAGATACTTGTAATGCATCTAGCGCCCGTAGAATTTCATCCATATTACGACCTACATTTAGTGGATAATACATTATCAAACGTATTTTCTTAGATGGGTCGATAAAGAATACTGCTCTAACTGCAGCGGTCTCACTTTCGTTTGGTTGTAGCATTCCATAAAGTTTAGACACTTTCATATCTATATCCGCGATGATAGGAAAGTCAAAATAAACTCCGGTATTTTCTCTTACGTTCTGTACCCAACCTAGGTGTGCATGAATACTATCGATACTTAAACCTAATAGCTCTGTGTTTAGGGCATCGAACTCCTTTTTTCTTGTTGCAAACCCGCTCATTTCAGTAGTGCATACTGGTGTAAAATCTGCTGGATGAGAAAACATTACAATCCACTTGTCTTTTGCAAAATCGGACATTTTAATGTTTCCCTTAGTCGTTACAGCCTTAAAATCTGGAGCTGTGTCACCTATTCTCGGCATTGAAATAATCTGTTCTGGCGATACGTTTTCGTTATTCATAGTATAGTTTTAAATTATCATTTTAAATTCTTTGATAAAATTAAACTATAGAGAGGATGATGTTTGTAACACGAGTTACATAGGTCAAAAATTAACGTACTTTAACTTTTTGAAGAAATTAAGCTGTCAGGTTAGTTTCCTTTATGCCTCCAACAAATCGTATAACTGCGGCGTCTCCTCTATGAAAAATCCCCTCTTTTAATTCAATGTTCTCTTCTTTTAATATCTTGAATTCGAGAGATGGAAATTCTTTTTTTATTTCTTCGATGGAAAAAAGCATGGCCTCATCTTTTGGTCCACCAGATGGTTTTCCCAATTGTGATTTAGAAAAAGCTTCAAAAATCACGATGCCATTAGGTTTCAGAAACTGTATTAGATTTTGATGAGCCTGTTTGCGTATTTCTTCTGGAAAATGTGCATAACACAATCCAATAACGTCAAATTGCTCATTGCTTTTAAACTCCAGTACGCTAACCACGGTATAATCTATGGAAACCTTGTTTTCTTTTGACAAGCGAATCGCTTTATTTCTAGCGCTCTCGCTATAGTCAAAAGCGGTTACATTCCAGCCTTTAGAGGCCGCATAAACCGCATTTCTACCTTCTCCCTCTGCTGGTAATAAGAGAGAACCTGCAGATAGTTCATCTAAAGTTTTTTTGAAAAACTCATTGGGTAATATGCCATAAGCAAACTCATCCTTTTCATAGCGTTCGTTCCAAAAATCTTTCATTTTTAAAAGTTGTCTACGGCATTAATGCATAACCTTTTAGTTGATAATTGGCGATAACCATCATAGCCGATAGCCCTAACTTTGTGTCAGGGTTTAAGTCCTTGGCGACAATATCCCTTGCTGCAGTTGCTTGCGCGCAGACTAGAATTTCAACACCATAGTCATTTAGTGCTTTCAGCAGGGCTGCATTGGGGTTTGGCTTGTCATATTTTTCCTTGTACTTTGATTCTCCTAAACTCGCGAACGTAGCACCTCCGTGAATAGCGGCGATAATGTGTATTTTGTCTTTCGCAATGTCTGCAGCACCAAGCATATTAATCATTCGTGCAATTTTCCATAAACCCATATTCACACCCTCCATTTCCCGTTCGGCCGTGATGTCAAAAACTAAATTATATTCCAATGTAGGGTCGGCTAAAACCTCTACATTTTCAAAATTTTTAATTTTTCCGTACCCATCAATTACGGGTGTAATCCATTCTTGTGCACTTAGACTATTTGTTGCCATTACTAAGAAAAGTATTGTAATTAATCTGTTCATATTTCACCTATTTATATAGTTTTCAAATTTTGAGAAAAGTTAAGCTACTACTTGTACTTATCAAAATCATTGAACAGGTATTTCTTTAAAATCATATAATACCTTAAATCTGTAACTTAGGTTACTTTAAGGGTTTTTGGTAAAGGTTACATTTGAATATTATACTTTCATTTACGTATATGAAATTAGAAATCGAGATGATATAATTATGGAGGAGCTGCAAATTCTTGTTCGTAGACTTCTTATCATGTTCGGTGCCATGTTTGCTTTGGTACTTGTGCTTTTCTTTGGTCTTCTTATAGAAAAGCAAGCTTTCGAACCTGAGTTGATTCCGATTAGCGAAATAAGTCAAAGTCAAGTTTGGCAGCCTAAAAATGTACTTTCTGAATTAGCTTCCATGCCGCCAAAAGTGAAGCGAGGCTACTTTTTGGTTTCGGAGACACCGAAAAATATGGGACCAATGGCCATTGACTCATCTATGCGACTTGCTGGCAATAATTTAGCATGTACCAACTGCCACTTAAAATCAGGCTCGCAGGCAGGGGCGGCCTCATGGGTTGGTGTGGTAAATCGTTTTCCACAGTTCGGGGGACGAGCCAATAAAGAAGGCTCTTTAGAAGACCGAATCAATGGTTGTTTGCAGCGAAGCATGAACGGTAAAAAACTTGCTGTTGAATCCAAAGAAATGAAAGCTATAGTTGCCTATATGACTTGGCTGGGAGAAGGATTGCCTGAAGAACGAACAAAAGAGTTCAAAGGGTATCCGAGAATAAAAGTGCCTAGCATGGCGGTAGATTTGAAAAAGGGGAAAGCCGTTTATAAAAAGGAGTGCGTGCTATGTCATAGGGAAGATGGCCAAGGGATACGTTTTGCAGATGCGGCAAAAGGTTACCAATATCCTCCACTATGGGGGAACGACAGTTACAATAACGGTGCGGGAATGCATCGGGTGCTTACCGCTGCTCAGTTCATTAAAAGTAATATGCCTTTTGGACAAGCCACTTGGGATAATCCTAAATTAACGGATGAAGAGGCCTATCATGTAGCTGGCTATATCAATAGTTTTGAACGCCCCATAAAAAATGGAACTGAAAAAGATTATCCTGATAAAAAATTGAAACCTGTTTCTTCGCCATACGGCCCGTGGGCCGATGACTTTTCGGAGGAACAACATAAATACGGGCCGTTTCCGCCGATAATAAAGTATTACCAGAAACAATATAACATCACCAAAACCAAATAAGCGGAATGCGAAGTTTTTTCTTTTTGATTTTCCTATTGCCTTTTTTGGCTACCTCCCAAGCAACAAGTAAGGTTGAAAAAAGTGCCAGTAAATTATCGGGGCAATGGAGGACTTATTATATGAATACTTTCAATAATGGTAGTCTTAAAGATTTTAGTGCCTTGGCTTCAGGTGGCAAGCTTAAATATCAATATAGGCCTAACAAAAAATTTGAATTTGGTGCTGCACTTTATAACAGTACTAATTTTGGTATTCAAGACCTTACCATACCAGATGCCACAACGGGTAGGCTTAGTCGCTATGAAGAAGGGCTTTTTGACCGGCTTGATTTAGAGAACGACGCTATTTTTTTATTGGGAGAGTTATATCTAAAATTTAAATTTTCGGCACATGAATTAACGATAGGGCGAATGAAAATAAATTCTCCTTTGATAAATCCGCAAGACGGGCGAATGATTCCCACATTGGTTCAAGGACTATGGTATAAAGTAAAAACAAAAAAATCCAACCTATTTCAAATAGGATTCTTAAACGGAATCGCACCTAGAACCACGAGCGAATTTTTCGGTATTGGGGAGAGCATCGGTACATATCCCGTCGGTAGAAATATATTTGGTGAAAGTGGTCAATATTTCGGGAATACCAAATCTGATTTTATAGTGCTTTTTAATGCAAATCTAAAGCTTACGGAAAAACTAGAGCTTGGTGTATGGAATCAATTTGTAGCTAATATTTCAAATTCCTTTTATGTAAAACCAAAGCTTGCCTTAAACCAAAAGATAGGGTTGGAAATGGAATGGCTGCATCAGAATAAGGTGGATACTGGTGGTAATGAGTTGGCAGCCCAACGTTACTTTAATCAGAATTCAAGTGATATCGTAGGCTTACGATTAAATTATAAAGGAAAGACTTCAGCAACTTCTTTATCCTACAACTATATTTTACCAAATGGTCAGTTTCTTTCACCTAGAGCCTGGGGCCGTGAGGACCTTTTCAGTTTTCAAAAACGTGAACGTAGCGAGGGCACGGCGGATAACCATGCATTGGTCTTTAATTACCGAACTAATTTCCCTATCCTAAAAGACGAGTTTACAATCAACTCTATTTTTAGCTTAGGTAGGCATTGGAAGCCTGATGTAACGAACGCAGAGCTGAATAAATATGCAATGCCGGATTATACGCATATCAATTTTGATTTCTTTTTCAACTTTAAAAATTGGAAACAATTTAAACCTGAACTTCTTATCACCTCAAAAATAGCCAATGGGGATTTTCCCAATAACCCAAGTTTCATTTTTAATAAAGTAGACTTATTTCATGTAGATTTTATTTTAAACTATAACTTCTAAATAAAAAGAGTTTAAAGTAAAATCCATTTAGAGTTAAGCTTCAGGTTTTTCACATGAATGGCTGTGATGACTGCCTTTACCATGATACTTGCCAATTTTGGATTCAAATCAAAATATGGAAAATAAGCAAAGAAGGCCAATGCAGATAAAGTAATAGGTGCTATAAAGCCAACGGTTCTGAAAATCTAGCCAGATAAATAGCCGACAAAAAAGGTAGGGGAATTTTACAATACATGTATACTCACCACTTGGATTTGTTATATGCGTATATATATCAAGATTAGCTATACCCTACGGCTTAAGCAATAATATCTTCAACACCCAGAGCATTAAAAGCACGGCAATATTGCTTAAGTCTTTTAACTGAAATCCCAAAATGGTAAAGCACCGGTTCCATTCATAATTGGTCAACACTAAAGCAATCTCTGTAAATGAGGTCATTTTGTGTACATAAGACTGCTTTGACATTACCTAGAAGTATCCTTATTTTCCTGGACAGGAATTAAGTCATACCAATCGGTACAGCAGATAAAAGCTCACAAAACCTGTGAATAAAAAATAACTGCTAGCGAGAATAAAATGTTCTAGACACCTACTGTATTAGCTTACATACTATTCACTTTTATTACCATTTGACATCATAAAAAAAACGGCACCAATAATCAAAATACAAACTACTGCAAAAAGCCCAATCATCCAAATGCCGTTTTCCCACGATACCAGAGGTAAAATCATTTTAATAGACATATCATTCATTTTAAATTGTTACTAAACATTTTTTCCTTTCATCATCTTGTTCCAGTACAAATACGGGAGTCCGTATTTCTTCAACATCCAAAGTCTCCAATGTTCTTTTGAAGAATCTGAAATCAGCATTTGTTTTAATTTGGGGTCGGGAGTGAAATTATTACCATAATCGAATTCCGCTAATACCATTTTGCCGTAGTCGGTAACCAATGGACAAGAAGAATAACCATTATACGCTTTGTTTCCAATCTTATCATGTTTCATCAATAAATCAAGATTATCGACCACGATAGGAACTTGTTTTCTTATTGCCGCCCCAGTCTTAGCTGTTGGTAATGCCGCAACGTCGCCCAATCCAAAAATATTGGCGTATTTGTTATGTTGCATCGTTTTATGATCCACATCTAACCAACCGGCAGCATTGACTAAATCCGATTCTTTGACAAATTTTGGGGCTACCGAAGGCGGAGCAGTATGCAGCATATCATAGTGAATGCCGTATCTGTTACCGTCCACGGTTACTTTTACGTCCTTATAATTATATTGAAACGTTTCGTCCAAATGCTTCTCGGTATCTTCACCTGACATAACCACACAACCTCCGGCGGTTATATCCTTTCCTAATTTATACCATGCAATTTGCTTGTCACCATCCACGGCGACCAGTTTATGATGAAATCGTAAGTTGATATCCTTTCTATCAACAACTTCCATCAATGTTTTAGCAACTTCTTTAACACCAAAGATAACGGTGCCACCTGTTGCAAAAACAATGTCGGTTTTTTTCTTCACAACACTTTTACGAAAATGGTTTTCGGCCAAATACATAATTTTTTGAGGAGCACCTCCACATTTAATAGGCGTAGTTGGCTGTGTAAAAAGTGCTGTTCCTCCTTTAAAGTTTTTAATAACGTTCCAAGTGTGCTTAGGGTCGGTGTAATTGCTACAAACCACACCTTTATCAATTGCTTCCCCAAGCCCGGGAACTAAACTGAAATCATAAGCCAATCCAGGGGCTACAACTAAATAGTCATAGGTAATTGTACCATTGCTTGCAGTACTTACCGAATTGTTATCGGGGTCAAAACCCGTTGCCTTGTCCTTTATCCACTCAGCCCCTTTGGGAATAATGGAGGACATTGGTCTAGCAGTTTTGTCATAATCGTAGGTTCCAGCTCCAACTAATGTCCAGGCTGGTTGATAATAATGAGTATCCGCCGGTTCTATTATGGCTATATCTTTTGCGTTTTTCTGACTCAATAATTGTGCTGCAACCATAATTCCTGCAGTTCCGCCTCCTATGATAAGTACTTGACGATGTGATTTCATTTATTTGGTGGTTTTGATATTCTGTTAAAAATAACCTCCATATTTTGCCTTATCAGTAACATTGGTTACACAAGTCTAATTATTTCGCAATGACGTATTTCGTTAGTATTAAAAAAGCCTACCCTTAAAAAAGAATAGGCTTCTACATCATTTTAAAAGATTCGTTACTTATTCTTGACCTTACAAGTATTGAGCCCTACCAACGAGTATAAGGGGCAGAAACTTACAAAACTGGTTAGCACAAAAACAGCCGCTAATGCTAATAATACATATGCTAAAGTTCCTGCAATGATACCTTGCCAAAACAAAACACCAACAACAGCAGCAATAATAATTCTAATTATGCGGTCTGCACCGCCCATATTTTTTTTCATAATATTTTGATATTTATTGATTTATATACTCAACAACAAGAACAATGGCTGTAACAAGTCCACCGCAAATGAGGCAGACCAATACCAATTTTGTTGCTTTGTTGAGTTTCATATAACAAATGTATCTGATGACAGTATGAAATCCCGTGACATATGTTACAATTGCGCTAAAAAGTTAACCTAGAGAACGTGAGAAGGGTAGGTTTCAAAGTACTATTTGTTAGTTTGATGGTAAGAATCAGTTTAAAATCTGAATCTCACCTTGTTTCAAACCAATTTGACCTTCGTGTTCTAGCTTTTTAAGTAGCCTAGAAATTACTTCACGAGAGGAACCTAAATCATTGGCAATATGTTGATGGGTTGTGTTTAAGACTTTACTCTCTTTTAGCACTGACTCTTTTTTAAGGTACTCCAATAAACGTACATCTTTATTTGAAAAGGTAAGTGTTTCTATAACTTGTAATAACTCTTCAAACTTTGTTTGAAATAGGTCATATACGAACTCATTCCATTGCGGGTATGTTTTAGCAATAGCCATTGCTTCAATTGCTGGTAGAATCAACACTTTAGCATCTTCTTCAATAACCGCTTTTACTTGACTTTTTCCATTTCTAATTAAGGTTGTCATTGACATTACACAGCTTTCACCTGGCTTTATGTAATAAAGAAGAACTTCGTTACCATGAACCGCTTCTTCTTTGAAGACTTTTGCAAAACCCGATAGTAATAATGGAATTACCTTTATGTACTCTCCTTGCCTTAAGATAACCGTACCTGCTTCAAAATCAACTATAGAACTTATTTCGACCAATTCTTGTCGAAGCTTAGGCATCTTTGCCAGTTCGGGAAAGTACGTACTTAAGGCTTGCTCTTTGATATCCATGGCTGAAATTAAAACTTATTAAAATATTCTGCCCGATACACAACTTCCAAACGATTTCGCATAAGAAATCATAGAATTTTTATCAGTTACAGAAGGGTAATTACAGAAAATTCCTTTAACTAATACGTCAAAGTATTATAACCATTTGCTTGTAATTGTAGCATACGTACCGAGGCGGTAGGAGTAACATCGAGACCTTCAAAAAGCGTATCTTCCGCTACGCCTAATTTTTCCATGGCAACGCTGCATACACTTACCTTTACTTTTCCCTTATATTTTTGAAAAAACGCTTCCAGTTCAGATTCTTTTACCAATTGGGTAACCACCTTACCTTTGACCACAATCTCATAATCCTCTATTACAACACCATTTTCAATAAGCAAATCATACATACTTAGCACCCCCTTAAAATGCCTTTCCGTAGTAAGGATAAAACCATATTTAGGTGTTTTCTGTAAGTCTGTAATAACTTGTTTATCCAATTTTTTTTGACCATGAACTACCGTAATAGTTGTAGTCATTACCATAATAATCAATAGGGTTCTAAAAATTTTGCTCATGAATTCTATTTTTAAGTACTTATTGGTTTATCTAAAAATACAGAATTAAATTACTATTCCTTAGCTATGAAAAAACTATAATTCAAGATTTTACTTTTGTATTGAATCTGAGTTTGATTATTTTTTGGTTTAATCTAACAAACCGGAATTAATTCCAGTATTACTATTTTGTAATCCTCCCGGCCGCACAGCTAATAAATGATTTCGCCTTATTGCCAATTCCGTTTTTAGAATCTATGGAAGGATAACCCAAGGATTTTAATTTCTCCTTGACCAATAGGGCATCTACAGAATCTTGATAGCTAAAAGAAACTTTGGCCATATCTAGATTTACATGGACATCAGAAATCGCTTTAATTTCGGATAGTTTAGCAGTTATGGTTTTGGCACAACCGCCACACTTTAAATTTTGTATTATGATAGAAGCTTTCATAGGATGATGTTTAGTTTTTGCGATGGTTTCAGAAATTCTAATTCCATTGAGCGTAACCACCTTTTAAATCATAGATTTTAGAAAAGCCCATATCAACTAATTTTCCAGCCGCTTTTTGACTTCTAGCACCCGACCTGCAATACAAATAAACGGGCTGTTCTTTATTCATTTTTTCAAATGCAACTTTAAAATTAGTTGCGCTAAAAAAATCAATATTCTGCGCATTTTTGATATGGCCATTAGCATATTCATTGGCAGTGCGAACATCTACAAGTTGAACGGTTTTACCCAAAATAGCATCAGCATAGGTGTTTTTATCTAAGATTATAATTTTATCAGAAGTTTCTTTTTTGTTTCCAAAAAGTGTGCTTAATAGTGACATATATTTTGTTTTAATAAAAATTAATTTTTCTAAAAAGGAAACGGAACCTTTGATAGTTCCCGTTTCCTTATCATCAACCAACCAAATTTTAATTGTTTTGTAGTTCTTTTGAAACTGCTTTGAACTTTATTCTAGGAACGCTTAAAGTGTTGTTGGACAAACAAACTCGGAGGCGGAAACACCAGCTTCCTTAATTGCCTTAAATCCACCTTTCACATCTATAAGGTTATGAATGCCTCTGCTTTTAAGAATTGAAACTGCTATCATACTTCGATATCCTCCTGCGCAATGCACATAAAATGGGGCATTACTCGGATACTCCGCCAAGTGCTCGTTGAGTTGACTCAAGGGAGTGTTGTTGGCAGTTAAAACATGTTCCGAAAGATACTCGCTCTTCTTGCGCACATCAAATACTGGAGCCTCATCTTGTTCCAAAACTAATTTTAATTCTTCTGCTGTCGCTTGACTTACCGTGTCATATTCCATAGCTTCCTTTTTCCATGCTTCAAAACCGCCTTCCAGAAATCCGAGGGTATTATCAAAACCAACTCTAGAGAGTCTCGTAACAGTTTCTTCTTCATTTCCTTTAGGAGTCACCAGAAGTATTGGTTGCTTAACATCGGCAATCAAAGCGCCTACCCAGGGGGCGAAATCCCCATTCAAACCAATAAATATAGAGCGGGGAATATGCCCTTTTGCAAAATCATCTTGATTACGAACGTCTAGAACAATGGCACCAGTCTCATTTGCAGCAGCTTCAAAAGCTTTTGGCGAGAGTGCTTTCGTTCCTCTTTCTAAAACATCTTTAAGGTCTTCATAGCCTTCTTTGTTCATTTTTACGTTCAAGGGGAAATATTGCGGCGGAGGTAACAAACCATCAATTACTTCCTCAATAAATTCTTCCTTTGTCATATCGGCCCTGAGCGCATAGTTCATTTTTTTCTGGTTGCCTAAAGTATCCACCGTTTCCTTCATCATATTCTTTCCACAAGCCGAACCTGCGCCGTGTGCAGGATAAACAATTACATCGTCCGCTAGGGGCATTATTTTTTCTCGAAGACTATCAAATAGAAAACCTGCTAAATCGCGTTCAGTTAGCTCACCCATTTTTTGGGCAAGGTCTGGTCTTCCAACATCTCCTAAAAAGAGTGTGTCACCGCTAAAAATAGCATGATCTTTTCCATCCTTATCCTTTAACAAGTAGGTGGTACTTTCCATAGTATGACCAGGAGTGTGAAGTACTTTAATTGTTACATCACCTAATTTGAACTCTTGATTATCGGTTGCGATTATAGCGTCAAACGACGGATTCGCATTTGGTCCAAAAACTATGGGCGCTCCGGTTTCTTTGGCTAGAGTGACATGGCCACTCACAAAGTCTGCATGAAAATGGGTTTCAAAAATATATTTGATTTTAGCATCGTCGAGCTTCGCTCGTTTGATGTAGGGCTGTATTTCTCGTAATGGGTCTATAATGGCAACTTCGCCTTTACTTTCGATATAGTAAGCGCCTTGAGCTAGACAACCTGTATAGATTTGTTCGACTTTCATTTTAATTGGATTTCATAATTCGAAGTAAATTTACAATTAGACTGTATCAAACACAGTAACATTGGTTACACACCAGATATCAAAAAAAAAGACCTGTTTTTAACAGGCCTTTTTAGTCATGATGTTTTAGGTTTTAAAGTAAGGTGGATGGACATACATATTCGGATTTCGGAATAGCTGTTTTAGCGATATCTGCAAATCCTCCTTTGACATCTACAAAATCATCCCAACCGCGTTGTTTTAAGATAGATGCCGCAATCATACTACGATATCCGCCAGCACAATGTAAAATGAAGGTTCTGTCTTTCGGAAACTGTGCCAGGTTTTGGTTGATTTGATTTAAAGGAACATTGATGGCTCCAATAACATGTTCAGAATCAAACTCGCTTTTCTTCCTTACATCTATAACTAAAGGATGTTCACCGCTTAGTTCTTTTTCTAAAACAGATACCGAAATACGATTGATGGTTTCAAAGTCTTTTCCGTGGTCTTTCCAAGAGGCAAAGCCATTTTTAAGGAAGCCGATGGTATTATCATACCCAACCCTTGATAGTCTTGTGATAGCTTCTTCTTCTTTATCAGGATAGGTGACAAGTAAAATTTCTTGTTTTACATCAGGTATCATTTCACCTACCCATTGTGCAAAACTTCCTTCTAAACCGATATTAATGCTGTTGGGAATAAAGCCTTTTGCAAAATCCTCGGCATTACGCGTATCGAGAACAAGAGCGCCGGTTTCATTAGCTGCCGCTTCAAATGCTTCTGGTGAAAAGGCTGTAGTTGCGCGGTCCATTACTTCGTCTAAACTATCATAGCCTTTGATGTTCATCAGAACATTTTGAGGAAAGTACCCTGGAGGTGCTGTTAGTCCGGTTAAGAGTTCTTCTATAAATTCCTCTTTAGTCATATCGGGCCTAAGGGCATAGTTCACTTTTTTCTGATTCCCTAAGGTATCGGTGGTTTCTTTACTCATCATTTTGCCACAAGCAGAGCCAGCACCATGGTTGGGGTATACAATTAAATCATCGCTTAATGGCATGATTCTGTTTCGGAGCGAATCGAATAAATGACCCGCAAGTTTCTCTTCGGTCAGTTCAGATACCACATGCTGTGCCAAATCTGGACGACCCACGTCTCCAATAAAAAGGGTGTCTCCTGTAATGATACCGTGTTCTTTTCCATTCTCATCCAATAAGAGATAGGTGGTGCTTTCCATAGTATGGCCCGGCGTGTGTATGACCTTTACCTTATAGTCTCCAATTTCAAATATTTGATTGTCTTCAGCAGTAGTAGCTTTATATCCTGGTTTAGCTCCTGGTCCGAATACAATCTCGGCATTTGCCTTTTTTTGTAAGTCTAGATGCCCACTCACGAAATCGGCATGAAAGTGTGTTTCAAAAACATACTTTATTTGGGCATTGTCTTTTTTAGCTCTATCAAGATAAGGCTGTACTTCGCGTAAGGGGTCAAAAACTGCAGCTACTCCTTTACTTTCAATGTAATATGCGGCGTGTGCCAAGCATCCGGTATAAATCTGTTCAACTTTCATAGGTATATATTTAAAATTAATACCCTAAAATTAGCAGACAGAACCCTACTGTACAGTAACTTATGTTACATTATTAAGATTTTTTGACTGTAAAGAAATTTTTTCTTCAATAGCTGTTTTTTCACTTAAGGTTCGGCAATGTTCAAGAGCTTCATGCGTCTTCACAAAAAGATTTTCTTTGCCAATATCATGAATCAACTTACTGGAATAGAGAATATCTCTAGTCGGTCCTATGGCACCAGTAATTATAAATTTAATATTTTTGGTTTTTAATTCGGAAATTAATTGGCGCATCATGTGAACCGCGCTACTATCGATATAATTAATAGCTTCTGCATTTAGAATGACATATTTAATTTCTTCTTCTAGTACTACTAGTTTTAATAATTCTTTTCTGAAATATTCCTTGTTCCCGAAATAAAGTTGTGCGTCAAAACGAACGATTAAAAAATCTATAAAAGTTTCAGTGTCTTCAGGAAATCGATTTATATTTTTAAAATAGTCTGTGTTTTTTATCCTTCCCAAGACCGCTATATGCGGTCTTGAAGTTCTGTAAACTAGCAATAACAGCGAAACTAAAACACCTATTAGAATTCCTTCTTTAATGCCTACGGTTAGTGTAATTAGAAAGGTTGCCAGTAAAAGAAAAAACTCATCTCTACGGTTTTTAAAAAGCTCTATAGGGTACTTAAAATCTATTAATCCGAAGACAGCTACCATAATAATTGCCGCTAATACAGCATTGGGCAGGTAATAGAATAAGGGGGTCAGGAACAAGAGGGTGAGCCCCACTACTAAAGCACTAATAATGGGAGAAACGCCAGTCTTTGCACCAGCCTGGTCATTAACCGCTGTTCTTGAAAATCCTCCTGTGGTGGGGTATGATTGAAACAGCGACCCGATAATATTTGAGGTTCCCAAAGCAATTAACTCCTGATTGGGGTCTACTTCATAATCATCGTGTTTTTCTTCAACTGCTTTTGCTACAGAAATAGCCTCCATAAAGGCGATTAAAGCAAGGGTTAATGCAATGGGCACAAGCTCTGAAATTCTAGAATAATCAATTGAAGGAACTCCAAAAGATGGTAATCCGCTGGGCACTTCTCCAACAATTTTTACGCCCAGTTCATTTAATCCGAAGGTGTAAATTCCAAGGATACCCAAGACCACCACGACAAGTGCTGCTGGAATTCCTTTATTAATTTTCTTAATGACTTTTAGTATTACAATAGCTAAAACTCCAATACCTAGCGTAATTAAATTCGTTTCCGTTATTGTGATAAACGCATTTTTTAACAGTATATGAACTTGATTACTTCTTTCGATATCTGTTCCAAGAAGATGTTTTAATTGACTCAAACCTATGATAATTGCAGCGGCCGAAGTAAAACCGCTTATCACCGGTTTTGATAAGAAATTAACCAAAAATCCCATTCTTAATAGCCCCAGACCCAATTGTATCGCTCCCATGAAAAGCGCCAAAAAAATGGCCATGGCCACATATTCATCGATACCCGAAATGGCAAGTGCACCTAAACCGGATGCTACTAACAGGGAATCCATGGCAACCGGACCTACGGCTAATTGCCTTGAGGTGCCTAAGATGGCATAAATAACCTGTGGAATTAAAGAAGCATAAAGCCCAAAAACTGGAGGGAGCCCCGCTATCATGGCGTAGGCCATACCTTGAGGAATGAGCATGATTCCAACGGTTAATCCTGCACTAATGTCTCCAGATAAATATGATTTCTTATAATTGGGAAGCCATTGAAATATAGGTAAGTAACGCTTAAGCATGAAAATAGATTTGATACCAAAAGTAGACTGATGCTAAGCCTTGCACAGTAACAATAGTTACAAAGAAACTATAAATCTAAAATCTTAATGTAATTGCGATGAAGTTCTATTTTGCCCATTTGCTCTAGCTTTTTTAGCAATCGTGATATGACCACTCTAGAGCTGTGTAGTTCATAGGCAATTTCTTGATGGGTGTTATGAATAGTATCTTCTTTGTTGATTCTTGCTTTTTCTTTTAGATAGCCAATTAAACGCATATCCATTCTATCAAAAGCAATACTATCCAAAGTGTGTAGTAATTCATTTAAGCGATTATGATAGCTTTCAAAAACAAAATTACGCCAAGATTTGTATTTGGCGGTCCACTCCTCCATTTTTTGAATGGGTACCATAATTAGCTTTGCATCGGTTTCTGCAATGGCTCTTATCTCACTTTTAGCATCACCCATGCAACAGGTTAATGTCATTGAGCACGTATCTCCTTTTTCAAGATAGTATAAAAGCAATTCGTCTCCGTTGTTATCATCTCGCAACACTTTTATTGCCCCAGAAACTAAAAGAGGCATTCCTTTAACATATTGACCAACTTCCATTAATTTAAAACCTTCAGGTACCTCTTTGAATGTACCTACCTGAACAATTTCATTTATTAATTCTTGTTCAAATTGATTTCCATACCCTTCTTTTAGTTCTTGTATCATAGAAATTTATTTGATGTCCTCTGCAATTTTTTTATCATACTTGAAAAAGATATTGGCCCATATTGATTTTGAAACCGCCGCTATATATGGTCCTGTCAATATCAATGCACTAACTATTAAAATAAATAAGGTTGATATTTTTAGGCTTAATCCAAAGATTAGGGTCAAGACATAAACGGCAACTGCTACCGCTATGCCAACACCATAAGAAACATACATTGAACCTGTATAAAAACTAGGTTCCATACTATATTTTAATTCGCATTTGGGGCATCTTACTTTCACCTTATTAAAATTACTCAATTTATAAGGGTTTGCCTCTAAAAATTCACCTTGGTGACATCTTGGACATTTTAGAAATAGGATGCTGTACAGTTTTGAACCTTTGCCGACCATGTTTTTTGAATATTATTCAAAATTAAAGCGTGGTGATCTCTATGGCAGTAACATTGGTTACATTACTCTTGAATCTCGTAACTGAAAAGGAAAGATTAAATATTATATTATCGGGTTAAATAATTTTACAAAAATTATTTTGTAGACTTCAAAAAGTCTATTTCTATTACTCAAAAGTTATTTCGACATAATTTCTATCATAATAGAGTTCACAAATCGTCAACATAAAGAGTGTATTTTAGCAGGTACTCTTCTCTGATTGGGCTGAGCAGAGTGAGTTCGAGTCCAAGCAGGTCACAAAAAGCCTTCCAAAATTTGAAGGCTTTTTGTTTAAATAAAGTCATATTTATAATCCTGCCCAGCTAGTTTCTTTAAAACTATAGTATCGTACATTTTCTTTTATGTAAGTTTTTTCTTTCTTTTGTAGTAGAATTTACACTAACATGAAATACAAAACTGTTATATTAATAGATGATGACCACATCATTAGATATGGCTTCAAAAGATTAATCAAAGATTTTTTTGCTTCGCAAGATATTTTAACTTTTCAACATGGAGGAGATGCTTTAGAGTATCTTACAAATATCGACTTCAATCAATTTGACAAAAAAATATTGATTCTTTTAGACCTAAACATGCCATTAATCGATGGTTGGTCTTTTCTTGAAAAGTTCAAAGAGAAAATATTGACTTATGGTGACATCTTCACTATTCATATTTTATCCTCAACTATTGATAGGAACGACATCGATAATATAAATCGTAATACGCTAATCTCTGGTCATATAAGAAAACCGCTCACTTTAGAAGAGCTAAAGGAGCTTATCGATTAATGTAGCTAACACAACATGTTTTACTCGTTTTTTATAGCTGCACTTAACTACTTTCTATTACTTATAGGTGTAAGCTATCTGTGCTAACTGGCCAACAATTTTGACAGAATCTTTCATAGAAAGTTTGGAACCGTCCGCATGAATCCATCTTTTTAATGGTTGCTCACAGATTAATCGTTTGGCCTCGGTCTTTCCATAATGTTTTCTCATCCTCATAAAAATTTCTACATCAAATAACCATTTCGTAATAAATTTATCCTTGAACATCAATGTGGCAATTTCTCTATCCATAATTTTAGCCCCGCACTGGGTATCCTTAAAAGGCATTCCAAGAATAGTCTGTATAATTTTATTAATGGTTAAACTTATAATTCTCCGTGCTGATTCTTTGGTTATGTTTGCCCCCATACGTGCAATTCTTGAACCACTTACGATTTTAAAATCTGATGTTTCTATCGTTTTCACTAAATCGTCAAAATCTCTGAAATCTGTTGATAAATCTGCATCTAAAAAGCCAATATAATCTAGTTGCGTATCTTTTACTAAATGTAGTGTTCCTTGTCTTACGGCCTCTGCTTTACCCCCGTTTTTCTCACAATCATAAATACTTATATTTTCTGGATTGCTCTGTCTTAGCTCCTCCAGAACTTCTAATGTTTTATCCGTACTTCCATCGTTTACAAAGCACAAATGATAACCAAGGTTTTGATGTGCAAAGTTTCTGAACTCCCCGCTTGAAAGTCTATCCTCCTCATTATAACATGGTATTACAACACCCACACAATTTTTTTGCAACATTCTACCCTCCTTCTTTTCACTAAAAATTGGATTAGTATTTTCAGGAGCACCTATTTTGCGTTTTATTCTAGCGGCCATCTCATCTAGACTTATAGGTTTTTTAAGGTAGTCATCAATTCCCAAAGTGAAACCGTCCATAATAACGTCTTCGTTGGTATTACCCGACATTACCATAATCGGAATTTTTGAATCTTTAATGAATCTTATATGTTTTACTACTTCAAGACCGGACATATCCGGCATATTAATATCAACAATCACTAAATCTGGAATAAAAGATTCAAAAAGGTCTATTCCCTTTTGACCTGTGTCCGCGGTACGAATGGTATAACCTAATTCTCTTAGTCTCTTTTCTACCGATAATAAAATCAATTGTTGATCATCAATGGCTAGTATTTTCATTTTATTTTAATTTTTTTTGATAAGGATTTCGTTATAAAATAGTGGTTCTTCGGTATAAAGTTATTTTTCTTAAGTTGATACTTTGGTTTAAAACTCTCACCGGCATAATACTATAGACGAATGGTCATTATCTTTAGATATAGTTACATTATATTTTTTCGTAGGTATTTTCCTTCAAATAACGTCTTATTTATGTTTATTATTGTACCAAAAACTAATTTTTCCCGTTATATCCGTGGAAGATTTTAAACATAAAATGGCCAAAAAAAATACCAACACCTTGCTTGTCGTTGCAATATTCATTGCTCTGGCTTTCCATGGTTCTAGTATTTTCTTCACTTTAGAGTCTACTTATGATGCGCTCATTCATCTCTTTTTTGCGGACCACTATGCAAACAGCTGGTTTGAGCCTTGGGATTATAGATGGTATACCGGGTTTACCGTTCAGGGTTATCCACCTTTGGTACATCAATCTATAGCGCTCTTGTCCTACATTGGGGGGCTTAAATTTGGCATGTTCAGCGTAGCGCTAGTTGCCATAGTTCTTTTTATAACCGGAGCATATAGGTTTGGTTTGTTAATGACCGCAAATAGAAAAGTTGCTGGTTACACTGCGCTCTTAGCTGTATTTTCATCGACCTTTGTAGAAACGCTTCACATATTTGGTCAATTACCTAGTATTGCAGCCTTGTCCATTCTACTGCATTCCTTCCCAGAAATATATCAATGGTTAAAAACAGGGAAACTAAGGTATTTTTTCACAAGTTTATCTCTTATTGCCGTCACGGTAACATCACACCATGTAACTCCAATCTTTGGAATGGTTTTCTTCATATTCCCATTAATTGGTATGGTTATTATGGATGTAGCACTTGACAAGGCAGGTACTAGAAAAAAAATTACATTCAAGGTATTCTGGAAATCATTCCGTAAACTATTTTGGAGAATTGTAAAATTCGGAGGGGGTTCACTTGTCCTGATCATAGGGTGTATTTTACCCTATTGGATAAATACCAAAAAGAATCCCATAACCCAAGTACCCATTCCTCACGGTTCTAGGGATAATTTCCTAGAAGTGACCTCATCAGGTTTGGTTTTCTTTATCATTCCCTGGGGTATATTACTATTTGTACTACCCTATCTATTTTACAGATTATATAGTAAACGTTACCTGTTTTTTGGACTTTCCTTTACCTTGTTGACCATTTTGGGCACAGGAGGTACAACTCCCATTCCTTTAAAAATCTTGGGTGAGACAGCTTTTAATATTTTAACACTAGACCGTTTTACCCTGTGGGCTACCATTATGGCGCTTCCTATTTTCGGAGAGTTCATGTACCGCATGGTAGAGGGAGATTTAAAAGCTAAACTTCAGACTCGTTTTGGTGCTGTATATCATAGAATTATGGGTGGATTGCTAACTGGCGGAATCCTATTCATGGTTATTTTTACCATGAGCTTGGGTTACTTTAGACCATCCCAACCACAAAAAATAAAAATGTTACCCATAGTTAATTTTTTAAACCAGGATCAACATGATCAGTGGCGTTATTTACCCTTGGGTTTTGGTGACCAAATGGCCTGGTTATCGGCACAAACAGGTGCAATGACCGTTGACGGTAATTACCATTCTGCCCGAAGGCTTCCAGAATTAACGACCAGAGCTATAGAACGTTTAGAAAATTCCAAGTTTAGAGGTGTTGAAGGTATAGGGTCCTTACAACAATTCTTGACCGTTCCGGAAAAATATAATTTAAAATATATCTTTTCTAACGATAAATTTTACGATCCTTTACTATTTTTCTGTGGTTGGCAACGCTTGCAGCAATTAGAAAACGGCATTATGGTATGGGAAAAACTTAATGTGCCCCCTTTACCAAAAATTTTGGCAAAAGATGAAGTCTCCACCACCCTGAAACTTATGTGGGGCATTATTCCTCTTGGAACAATTTTACTAGCTTTTATTTTTAATATTCAATCTATTTGGTACAGAGCCCTAAAGGCGAAGACTATAGTACCTCCAGACTATTTAGCATATTCCCAGAAATATAAAAACTTTCCTAAGGCACTTATAAATATTAATCTAGCCTGGGTCGGGATACTTCTCATTGCACTAATCTTGAGTTTGTACAGTTTCTATTTGACTACCTCAGAACAGAATTCTCCAGAGAATGTGCTTCGCTCCTATTATGATGCGCTAGATTTTAAAGAATTTGAAAGGGCGCATTCCTATTTAGATCCGGACGGAACCAAAACCCTGTCTCAATTTATGTTAGAGGTTTCCGTGACCGATGGTATATTAAGTTCCTATGCAAAGATGAACGCCATTAGTGTAGCCGTAAGCGAACAGACCCAGCATAGTGCTATAGCCAATGTTGGTATGCAATGGGTTACGCCTTTGGAAAAAATAGCTAGAAATCAAATACACGATTTGGTAAAAAAAGAAGGGAAATGGTATTTAGTACCTCAACAAATTGATACGGATATACCTCCGGACCAACTTTTCACCACCAATGAGACGCAATTTTATAATCATGGAAGGCGTAAAATAACTACACAACAAACGCACCATGAAGATGTCCTAAAACAACCAGTTCTAGAAGTATTAAGCGCTAAACTTGTTGAGCAAGCAGGGGAATATGTCATTATTGGAGAATTACAAAATGTAGATAATGTCCCGGCGGATGTGGTCATTACCGCATCTTTATATAATGACAAAGATGAAGAATTAGCAAAGTTCAACGCCAAATATCACATGAAGCATAAACTGATGCCTAAAGAAACCACCACATTTAAAATTCTTTTTGAAGGGATTGCATGGACTCATCCGGAAGAACACCTACCAAGCAGTTTCAATCCAGATGAATTCACTAAACTAAATTTAGAGGAAATACCAACAAAATTCAACCTACAATGTGCGGGTAATGTGGCCACAACAGACCTTTACAAATCAATTACCTTACAGCATTTAGAACATTCGGAGAACCGTTTAAGGGGTACCTTGTTCAACAACGGTATACAAGAGGTTACCATACCTCAACTACTTATCTCTTATTATGATGAAAATAAAGAATTGCTATGGGTTGATTCCGAATTCATGAGAGAAGGTGTTCGTGTGCAACGAAAGCAGTATTTTGATTATGAACTGTCAACCATACCAAAATTAAAAATATTGAAAAGTGGCTTAGAAAATTGTTTCGTAAACGGACTAGAAAATGAGCAAATAGCGGTTAAAATTTTTCCAAATAGAGATAATACCCATGGAGAAGAACTTTTACAACCCATGAAGGGTGATGGTTATGATTTTATAAAAATAGAACTTAACGGTTATATTGGTAATCCCAAATAATGAAGAAACTAATTTACCTCTTAGTCCTTTTAAATGTTCTCTCTTGTTCTAAAAAGAGTGAGGAAATACAGGATTATACCAATAACTCAATAGCATTGATCACGCAAAAAAAACAGTACAACGCAGGCTCGGATATATGCTTCACTTTTAATACATCTAAAGGAATAAAACCTCTTTTAGTGATTACTAATGTGCTGGGAACAAGCGTACTAAAGCCAACTAAAGAAACCAATAAACTGAGTTTCTGTTTGCCGCCAATGTATTGTAATAGAGCCGGCAAATTAAACTGGTCGCTAGTATTGGAAAATACGGAATTTAAAACGGGCCATATTATTATTTCTCCCGATCCTGGTACTACTTATTTGGAAACCTATTTTGGCCCTAGACAAATAACCGCTGGCAAAGAAGATTTTTCTATGTTAGTAAACATTCCTACAGATAGATATGATAATACCCTAGATAATGGAACTATGGTTACAATTAATAGTGAGTTCGAAGATGTATTTAACCAGTTTAAGGTTCCTATAGCAGAAAGCATTGCGTGGAAGAATATAAATGCTACCGAAAAATCTGGTCGCATTCTGGTAAGTGCTCATTGCAACGCGACTAATTCTAAACAACTTGCCACTATTGTGTATCCTGCAATGGCTACCGATTTTAAAATTGAATATCAAAGAGACCATTCTTTTGCGGATGGCAATCAAATCATAGAATTTCAAACAAGTGAAATTATGGACAAATTTGGTAATATAGTTAGTGATGGTACGCATATTAATTTTCTCATAGAAAACCAAAATGGAATATTCATGAATGCTACAGGCAACACATTGCATGGAAGAGCCGTAGCAAGATTATTACACCCTGAAGAACCTAACACATGGAAGGTAAAAGCATTTGTCACTGGGGCTGCAAAAAGTAATACCGTCGTTGTTGGTTTTAAAGCCGCAGTTGAAGATTATCCTATCAATTTTAATAAAGAGCAAAGAAAACTCTCTATAGGACCCTTGACAAGCTTTATGGAGCAAAAGGTAACTGATGGTTTTAGTATTCAATTGTCCATAAAGTCAGAAAGCAATATTATAAATGAAGCGGAAAAGCTATTCACTAAAGACGGTAAAGCTTCCTACATATTAGATGAAAATTTTTATCCTATCGGTACTTACAACATTACCGTTGAAGCTGCCGGAATTTCTAAGGAGCTATTGATAACCCTAGCAAATGAGTAAAACAAAAAACGCATATCGCATCTTTTTGATTTTATCCTTTATAGGTATTAACACCCTTATAATTTTTGGTATTGGTGCTATATTGTCCTATTTGAATACGGGAGCGGATAAATCTACGATGCTACACTTGGAGCAGGAAGTACATGAGGTTTATTTACCAAAGGTAAAATGGACGGATACCATCGGTGAAGGCAGGCCTATGAGCAAACAGATTTTGGGTGAAATTGAAAGAGATTACAAAAGAGCTTGGTATGTAAGAAATCTAGCATTTAGAACGAATGATATGCAAGGCTTAAAGGACTATTATACGGATAGTTCCTTGGTGAAACTAAAGCGCATATTAGCGTTCAACAAAGAAGAAGATACCCATGTACTGACCACTACACTCAACCACAATCCAGATTTAGAATTCTTTAGTGCAGACGGACAGTTAGTAGTATTCCAGGACAATAATGTTACGCGTTATTCTCAAACCTTTAAGAAAGATAAACTTCTATTTTCAAAAAAAGATACCACTAACTACCGTGTTATAATGCTACTGGAGGATGGCTTTTGGCGCATTAGACATCTATTGGAAGTCGAGCAGGATTCTTTACAAACAAACACCACGGATAAAATTGGTTTATCCCCAGAAGTTAAGCATATAAGAGGCGTTAACTATTATCCCAAGAATGCGGCTTGGAATATGTTCGGTGATAATTTTGATAGTCTTGCCATTAAGAAAGATATAAAGCTCATACAAGAAATGGGGCTAAATATGATTCGTGTTTTTATTCCGTATGAAGCTTTCGGAAAAAACAAGGTGGACCAAAATAAACTAAACCAAGTAGTTCAGGTACTTGATTTTGCTGAGGAAAGGGATATTAATGTCATGATTACCTTATTCGATTTCTACGGGAATTATGATATTACCGACTGGACACTTACCCACAGACATGCAGAAGTTATTGTCAATGCCATAAAAAACCATCCTGCATTACTTGGATGGGATATAAAAAACGAACCCGATCTTGATTTTGATAATAGAAAAAAATATAGGGTAACGGCATGGTTAGAGGAAATGATAGCCCAAATAAAAGAATGGGATACAGAGCACCCTATTACCATAGGTTGGTCTTCCGCGGAAAGTGCCATCAACTTATCTAAAAAAGTAGATATCGTTTCCTTTCATTATTATGAAGAATTAGGGCAGTTTACGGAAAAATATAAGGCGTTAAAAAAAATAGTTTCTGCTAACAAACCTATTTTTTTACAAGAATATGGCACCTCTTCCTACGGTGGTTTATGGAAAGGTTTTATGGGTAGTGAAAAAAAACAGGCAGACTATTATAACGAAATTCAGGGATATATTAAGCAAGAACAGCTTCCTTTCGCCTTTTGGGGTTTATATGATTTTGAAGAAGTTCCTGCATCTGTAGTTGGTAGGTTACCTTGGCGGAGAACACCTCAGAAATACTACGGCTGTATTGATACCGCAGGCAATAAAAAACTGAGCTATTCGGAATTGGCAAAATAGTCCAAAAAAAAGAGAGGCGACCCACCACGAGCCGCCTCAAGAATTAAACCTAACCAAAATAATTTAAACCTCTACATTGTCTTTTTCCATATATCGTTCTACATCTAACATGGAAAAGTCGGCCGTTTTTTGCTGTATTGCTATAAAGCAATCTATATACATCTGGGTAATTGTAGACATAGGTAAGGAGCATGCCGCCCTATAATTGGTTTTAGAAAGCAGTATTCTATTCTTATCATCTGTAAGAATGCGTTCTATGGCATCCGCTAAAGAAGAACTATCCTCTGCCTCAAAAAATTCTCCCTTATAACCTTCATCCTCCACTAAAGTTGCCAAATCTCCTAAATTAGGTAACACCACCGCCTTGCCATAGCTCCCGGCCTGATGTAAGACCCCAGAACTTCCGGTTGTAGAAGTATAAGGAAATACGCAGACCGCACTGTCACCAAAAATTACGGGAACATCTTCTTCAGCAACATAACCTGTAAAACGAAGTTGTTTTACATGCGCATACTTTTCCGCTACAGCCTCTAGATAACCCGGGGTATTGGGGCTATCTGTACCTGCAATGACAATTTCAATATCTTCCTGTGTACGTTTACGAATCTTTTCTACCGCTTCGATCATTACCTCCACTTTTTTATAGGTTCCGAACTTTCCAAAAGCCATCACCTGTTTCGGCCCCTTTGGCAAAGTATAATTGGGTTCAGGTGGAGTTTCAAAAGCTCCATGAGGTATTTGGACAACATTTTTCGCCTTATACTTATTTTCCAAAATACCGACATATTTATGTATGGTAACCGCGACCACATCAGATGCCAAAACAAAGCGGGTTAAACTGGTACCAATAAAACCATATATTCTTTGAAGTATTTTATTTTTTGTGAAACCTGCATTTTCCAGGTCTACCTTTTCCAAGATATTATGCAGTAAAGATATACAAGGAATTTTCTTCAGCTTACAGACAAAAGGTAACAATAGCCCCAATGCAGCGGGCACTTTTTTATCGCCAAATTTTAAAAATTGTAGATTAAAGAGAATAGCATCCGGTTTGGTTTTATTTAAGGTTTTATTAATTCTGAAAATGTTGGTATAACTATTAAAATCCCAGCTCTCTGCCACTGTAATTTTACAACCGGCCTCTTCAAAATTTAAATCCTTTTCGTCTAAGGTGTGGTCTGTTATCAATATGAGCTCATCTACCTCTGGTTGCAATCTAAAGTGTTTTACCAGATAATAGCCGTATTCTGTTAAGGTTACTTTACTGGGTGGGTATGCTGTTACAATTGCTAGTTTCATAATTAATTATTTTGGATAAGATTAGGTTCAGCCTTTAAAAGTTCTTTTTTGTTCTTATTATTTTTATAAACGAAATAAACAAGTTGAAATAGTAATAGAATGGCCATTGCTATAATCTGCACAACGACCACTTGTTCTAAACTATCATGGTACAACGCTATTAGTGCTATTTGTGAAAAGCCCAAGATTCCTGATATAATAACAGGAACATAATGGTCCAAGGATAAGTAGTAATAGGCAAAAATATTTGAGATAGCAAAGAGTGAGGTAGCTGTGGCATATTTCCAAAGTAAGCTTGAAATAGCTAAATAATCCTCACCGAACATAAGTTGTACGATAAGCTCGGGAAATAACCAGCATGCCGTTACTATTATTGTGGAAAGCACTCCGATAATCAAAACATATTTAAAGAGTACCGGAGCCGTGGATAAGCCATCCTTTTTGCGTTGCACAACGGTTGGCAGTAAAATCATAACAAACATCCAAGCAATAAAATACACCACTCGCCCTATTAATGCCAAGGAGGCGTATAGGCCTGCTTGTGTTGCCTCAAAATAATGTTTCACCATTAAGATGTCACTATTATTGATAATAATCTGGGTTCCCTCGTAACAAGCCGTGAGTACTATAAAAGTAGATACCAACTTAGTATTGGCTGTAGTTAATCTAGCGGCCCTGTCAAATCTAAAATTCTTTAGATCCGTAGGCAACATCCCAAAAAATAACGATATTAAAATACCCAATGCCACGATTGTAGCTGGGTCAAAAGGTAAAGCCCAAAGCAATAGAAGCGTAATACCAAGTCTGCTCCACATCTCTGTTTGATAAGTGGTGGCCAATTTATTAAATGCTAGTTTTCCTTGATAAATACCTCTATTAACACTCATGACAAAGTATATAGGAATACCAATGGCGAAAACAATGAACATGTTGGAAGATCTTGTTAGAAAAAGGTCTTGTAAACTAGAGGCCAGCATAATTAACAAAAGCATCGCAACACAACCACCCAAAAGCGCACCTTTATATATTTTAAAACGAAAACGAGCCCATTGTGTATCTTCTAATAACACCGCAAATTTAGCCGAGGCCAGTTGAAATGTCATTCCTACAAACGATAGTACAAGTAGAAGCGTAACCAAAAGTGCTGCTTCTGCGAACACCGCCGGCCCCAATAACCTTCCTAAAAGTAGATTGTAGAGATAATTACCTCCGTTAACCAGAAGCACGCTGAGCATAAATATTTGCTCTGATGAAATCTTTTTCCGTACAAGCTTATACACGGTCATTACTGAGGATATATCTAGTATTAGTTGTATTCATTATCTCAGAGATATAGCTATTCTCTTGACCGAAAATTGATATCACTAAATTTTCTAAACCAGCTTTTTTATACAATCCCTCTAACATAAAGGCACCACTGGCATCTAAATTCATAACATTTTCAATACTCAATAAAAGTCCCTTACCTGTTAATAATGAACTTTCCAAATATTTTTTAAGGTCCTGAGAATTTGTAGAATTAATACTACCTATAATCTTTAACATTCCGTTTACTTCCCTTATTTCTGTTGCCATAATTAATTTAATTTTGATTTAGGATATTACTATAATGCTAATTTTCTCTAAATATTGTAAGAATTTTACTATATTTTTAATTATGTGTTATTCTTTTACTTCAACATTAAGCTATGTTCATCTAGTAAAACCTGTTCTAACAACATCTATAATCTATTGAAAATCAATTATTTTCGTTGTTTTCTGAACTAAGAAATCGTTTTGCCTGCGCTACTATATCCAAAATATAAAATCTGTAATACGAGTAGTGTAACCATTGCCATTAGCTGCACATGAATAACTATATTTATTCCATTATGGAAGATTAACAGCATACTAAATTGAAATATCCCGATTACAATAGAAAAAAATAAGGGCGTAAATTGTTTTTGTAGAACGTAGTAATAACTAATAACATTAGAAACTGTAAATAAAAATACCCCAATTACATATTTCCACAGATAAGGTGCTATAAATACATTGCTTTCATATGTTAAGTTTTTAATAATGAATTGGGGTTGTAGAATACTTACCAATAATAAGGCGGTCCAAGCGACTAGACTATAGCGTACAAAACGATATATAATTGTACTTGTATAGCTTTTACTTTTGCTATTCGCTAAGGTGTATAACAGACTTAGAATTACTGCGGACCAAGCCAACTTACAAACAATTCCTCCAATTATAATTAATGCTTTAAATAATTGGGCATCCGTTCCCTCTAAGTAACTCTCCCTTACCCATGCAGAAATTTGGTTGTAAAGGTAGTAGCTTCCAAATAGGAGAAGCATACTACCTAAGTACAACCGTTCCGAGGGAACTTTCGTTACAATTGCTTTTATAGTAGTCATTTGTTTGGGTTTAAATGTTTTTCTGGAACAAATATCTTTGTTTAACCCTCTATAAAATGGCACCTGTAGGCAGATGGAAGATTACTATCGACGAGCAGCAGATATCCTACTTCCTACCTTCTAAGAATCCACATACCTTTACAAAAGCAACACAACTCTAATAAATATCTTATAATAACGTTATAAATTTGTAGTAATAATCTTACTATTTATGAATAAATACATCAATTACCTGTTTTTCTTTTTAACACTATCTTTTGTAAACGCTCAAAATAAAATGCAGCCAGGATTTCAGCTATTGGAAAACGGCAAGTTTGAGGAAGCGGAAACATTTTTTAAAACCTACCTAATAACCGACCCGGAAAACAAAACAGCACAGTTATGCTACGGCCGTGCAGTTGGTCTAAGCGGTGAACCAAAAAAAGCAACCCTCTTGTTCACAAAAATGTTAGAAACATATCCAAAGGATTTTGAAATACGAATTAATTATAGCGAATCATATCTATGGGCAAAAGACTATAAAACTGCCAAACCATTATATAAAGCCTTAGTAACTGATTATCCTAAGAATTTTGGCGCACTATTAGGGTATGCCAATACCCTAAGTAATTTAAAGGAATACGAAGCGGCACTCATTTGGGTAGAAAAAGCATTACTTCTGCAACCGGATAGCGAAAATGCCAAGGTCTCTAGAAAGTATATGTATCTGGGGTACGCTAATAAATTCGTAAGTAACCAAGAATACCTTAGGGGACAGCAACTTTTAGAGCAAATATTCAGCGATTTTCCTGAAGATAAAGATGCCTTACTAAACTTGGCCAACTTATATCTCATTACCAAGGACGTATCCAAAGCGAAGGGTATTTATAGAAGATATGCCACAACACCAAAAGATTCCATAATAGCTTTAAACGGTATAGTATTGGCAGAACATATCGGCGAAAAGGATAAAGAAGCTATGAGACTGGCGACGCTAGCAAAATCCAAAGTCAAGAAAATTAAGGATACACCACTTGTAGAACAAACCTACGATCGTTATGTACAAGCATTGATCTGGAATCAAAAATTCGTTAAAGCCAGAAAAATATTGGACAGTTTAGCACTTAAAAATCCTAATAGAAATTGGGTATTAGCTTTAAGAGCAACACTAGGTCTATATACAGGTGATTCAAAAACGAGCGTAAAAAGTTATGCTGCCATCTTATCGAACGACAAGTATTCGTTTGATGGCAACTTGGGTATTGCCAATGCGCTATTTGCTTCGGACCGTATTGTCCCGGCTTACAATGCTGCATTTAAAACACTAGAAATTTATAAAAATCAAAAAGATGCGACATCCTTTATTGCGAAACTTAATACCATACATACTCCGACTATAGAGGAACACGCTGCTTATACTTTTGATAATGGTAATAATAATGCTTTCTTTACCAATACCACCGTAGATGTGCCCCTATCAACAAAGTTTAGGACTACCCTCTCCTATTTGTACAGAACAACTGAAAATACGGTTAGCGGTAATAAGGCCAATTCGCATGTACTAGTAGCAGGCCTACACTATAAATTATTTCCTAAAGTTATGCTCAAAAGCATCGTGGGTCTTAACAACGCTCAATTTATGGATGATGCTTATACGCAGCCCGTCTTGGATGTTAAATTAGCCATGCAGCCCTTTAAAATGCAAAATTTAGAGGTTGGTTATCAGCGTGAGGTTCAAAATTTTAATGCCGACCTAATTGAGCGTGAAATAGTGTTGAACAATTACTCCCTAAATTATAATCTTGGCACAAACTTTAATTTAGGATGGTATACCCAAGTTATACATACACAGCAGAGCGATACTAATAGTCGTAATCTACTCTTTACGTCCCTGTATTATACCTTATTAAAAAAACCGGCATTAAAAATGGGAGTAAATTACCAATACATTACATTTAAGGAACAAGTACCCACTATCTATTTTAGTCCAGAAATATATCAAGCTCTAGAGATTTTTGCAGATATACGTGGTAATTTTTCCGAGAAAACTTCATATATGGCCAGTACCGCAACGGGGATACAAAAAGTAGAAGATGACCCGAATACTACCATTTTCAGGGCAGAAGCTAATGTACAACAACAATTTTCAAAACGTTTTAGTGCCAGTGTTTATGGGAAGTATAGTAACATAGCTTCAGCTACTGCAGCGGGCTTCGAGTTTACGGAGTTGGGAATAAAGTTGAAATGGTTACTCACCAAAAAACCTCTATTTTATAATAAACTAAGAAAGTAAACTACCGCGAGGCATTCTTTGGAAATGAATATTTAATTTCGAGGCAAGTCGAGGGATATTATACCCTTTGGCGGTTCTAATAAAAGTAGCATCGGTTATAACAAGTTTAACCTTCTCATAAGTTCTGGACGACTTGACCTGCTTATAGGAATTACCTTCTTTTCTATAAGCACACTGTTATCCTCAATATCAATTATTCTTGTGAAATTGATAATATAGGAGCGATGTATTTGTAGAAAGGTTTTCTCGGGGAGCTTCTCTTTAATCTTTTTTAATGTAGTATGTACGTGATAGGTTTTACTTTCTGTAGTAATATCGATATAGTCTCCTTTGGCCTCTACGAACAGCACCTCTGTTAACTTTAATTTTATTAATCGTCTATCTATATTTATATACAAGTCTTCCTCAACATTGGACGCTATAGAATTTCCTTGTTCTTTCTCCTCCTTATTTACTAACGCATTCTTTATTTTCTGTAGTGATTTCTCAAAACGAGGTTGGGTTATTGGTTTTACCAAATAATCTACAATGGCTTCATATTCATACGCTTCAATAGCAAATTCAGTATCCGATGTAGTCAAAACTATTCTTGGAGAATTTTTTAAGGTCTTTACAAAATCTACACCGCTAAAGCCCGGCATATGAATATCCAAGAAAACCACATCTACATCCTGTTGATTCAAAAATTTAATTGCATCTATGGCATTATTAAACTCGTCTACAACCTCTAAATCTTCGTATTTAGAACATAATTTATTAACAATAGCCCGGGCAGCAGCCTCATCGTCTACAATGATACAAGTCATATTCAGATTGTTTTGAGATAAGTTTCTATAGTGCACAACGCATTAAGAAACTGTTCGTCTTTTTCCATATTTTGAGCATTTAACTCCTCTTCGTAAGTAACGGACAAAGCATAGGCATCCGTCATACTCAAGATATTAAATTTATGCTTTAGTTTATGGACTATTTGGGCCGCATCATAAAAATTGTTTTCTGAAATAGCCTTTTCATAGAAAACCTTTTCAGACGGAAATTCGGTTTTCAATATTTGTATAAATTGATTTTCAAATTCTATATCATCTCCTGCCAGTTCTTTTATATAATCTAAATTAGGCATGCTCATAATAATCCTTTTTAAATGTAACGTAAAATATGGTTCCTTTATGATACTCAGACTCCAACCAAACATCGCCTTGGAATAAAGCGGTGATTTTTTTCACCAGCGAAAGTCCTACGCCTGCGGCATTTGAGTCATTTTCCAGTTTGGTGAACATATCAAAAATAGTGTTCAAATGTTTTTTAGGAATTCCCTTACCATTATCTTTTACCGTAAACTTCCAATACATCTCATCAGGAACGAAACCAATACTAATCTGCCCTTCTTTTTTATCTTTTGTAGCTGTTATCGCGTTCATTACTAAGTTTCTGAATAATTCTTCCACCCAATACTTCTGAATTGGTATTACGGGCAAATCATCGGCCAATTCAAAATTTATGTTTTCAGGAACTTGCAGCGTATTTATAATCTCCAATAGTAGATTTTTAAGGTCTACATTGGTTCTATTTTCCATGTGGTCCCCTACCGTAGCATGATGCAGAATACCGTTAATTAGATTATCCATCCTAGTCAAATTTTCAGCCACCAATGAACAATTATTCCTGCTATCCTCTGAGAACTTTTCTTTTTCTTCTTCCAAAATCCACGACATTAGGGCATGTACATTCCTAATCGGGGATTTTAAGTCATGTGAAACCATTTTAACGTAATTGTTCAAAGCTTCGTTTTGAGCGGCCAAATCGGTTAGAAGCGTATTTTTCTCTTCGGTAACCCTGGTTATTTCAGTTGCGAGGTTCCCCACATGTTTTGCAAGCTTTTCTATGTCTACGGGTAAAGGTTTTTCCTCTTCTTTCGTATTATTGATTTCTAAATTTACATTTAGACTTGCAATAGCACGTTCTAAAGAAAGTAGTACATTTTTCTGTCTTTTGGCTTCATTTTCCAATTCCCTATTCGCCATAAATAACTCCTCTGAGCTTATGGCCGTGGCCCTTTGCATCATAGACAGCTTTTCGTCATAGTTATCATATGACTTTCCTACCGCCTCCATAAATATTTTTAAATCAGAGTGATCCTTAAAATCCTCCGGTAAGTATTTACGTATTTGTCTTCTTAGAAGTGATGACATTATTCGCTAAATAAAGTTAGTGTCATGGTTTGGTTGTGCAGCTTACAACTATCTTGACCTTCAAAAGGCGCCATTTCTCCATAAGAATAAAATCCAGAAATAACAGAATCGTCACCTATTACGGATATAACTTCTTCTACCTCTTCTTCGGTTCTTTGGTCCATGACCAATTTCCTGCCCACACAACTCACCAAAATAGCAAGCTCCGGTATATTCCTACGGTTTTTCATCGCTAACTCCGCGGCAGTTCTGGCGCCGTTGGCAATATCATCTACAGTAGACATCATTAACTGTACGCGGGAACCCTCTGGCACATCGCCAGCTAAAATCATGGCATTGTTATTTTCATCGATATTAAGTATAGTTCTTACTATTGCTTTTTCATTCTCCTTTGTAACAACACTAAGCGGATATAGTAAGGCAGATTTTGGCAACTCCTTGGCCTTATCTCCAAGATACCTTTTATAAAGGTCCAATGCCGGTTTACCATCTAATTCATAAAGGATATTATTATCGGATTTGGTAATAATACGTTCCGGTCCAAAGGAAGTCCATCCTCCAAAATTAGCACTGGTTATTTCTAAGGTGTCGCCATAAAAAGCGATGGCTACTACTTCGCCTTCCTTAGGGTTCTGATTGTAGGATGCTAAGGTTTTTTCAAATCGGTCATCATCCCCACATAATCCTCCTGATAATCCTATATTTTTTGATTTACCATTTTCAAATCCTTTGATAAGCGCACTACCATTTACGGTACTGCCTTCCGAAACAAGAAAGAAATACTTAAGATCATCTTTCGGAAATTCTTTCATAAGCGCTTGACCAAGGTCGAAATCATTATTTTCAAAATCCTTCACATTCTTGGTACGCACTATAAAACTACTTTTCTCAAATGCAATTGCTGTGAGAACTATAGTGCGTTCTTGAACTTCTTCGTTAATTATTTCCCCTGAAGTAGAACCAAAAACAATATGTCCATCAGGGAACAAAGCGCTAACCTGTTTATATATTGAAGCATCTTCAAGCATATATCTATTCCCAAAAACCATCACCAAAGGTTCTTTTAGTTTTTCTGTACTGTTTAATTCAAAAGCACTTTTTCCCTTCTTTATACCCTGTACTATTTTCATTTAGCTAATTTTTTTAGCGCAAATATTTTTATCTAGTGTAAAATGAAATTCTGTACCTACACCTACTTCACTGTCTAACCAGACCTCGCCACCATAACGGTCTATTATTTTTTTAACAATCGACAATCCAATACCAGTTGACCTTTCGTTATGACCAATAGACTGAAAAATTTCGAAAATCTTTTTATGGTATTCTTTAGGAATACCAACCCCATTATCTTTGATGGAAAAACACCAATGCGATGCTGTTTCCTTAAATAAAACTTGAACCAAGCCTTCTTCCCTTTCAATATGCACTACTGCGTTCCCAATTATATTTTGAAACAATTGATGCATTTTAGTATTGTCGGCGAATATGGTGGGTAAACTTTCTGGTATGGTAAGCTTCACATGATCTGGTATATATATACTATCTCCAACGGCTTTAACCACTTCATTTAAATTTACCTCGGATACATCCATGGTAGAACTATTTGTAGTAGAGTATTCCAATATTCCATGTATTAATTTGTCCATAGCGGCAACCTTCTCCTGCATCAACTGAAGGTTCTGTTGCCCGTTTTCATCAAGTACATCACTATAATCTTCTTGAATCCAAGTTGCTAAAGCGCTAATACTGCGCAAGGGAGATTTTAAATCGTGAGATACAATATGCGCATATTCCTGCAATCCTTTATTACTATTCTCCAATTCTTTCAATAAAACCTCTTTCTGTAATTCTAAGGATTTTTGATTGGTAATATCTAAGTGTATACCTATGGAGCCAATGACATCGTTATCCGAATCATATCTTGGTGCACCACTGATTAGCCAGTGCTTTACTTCTCCATTTTTGTTCAAGACCTCAACCTCATAAGAATCTGAGGAGCCGGACAGTCTTTTAGCTGTTTTTTCCTGAATGATATTATCGTCTTTAACCTTTAGAACATCAGCCGCCTTTTTACCCACAAGTTCATCTTCTTGAAAACCGCTCATGGCGGTAAAACTTTGGTTGACCATTTGTATAACATCATCATTATCCACTTCAATTAGCCCCAAATTCATATTGGCAATAATACTACTATACTTTTCCCGCTCAACGTTTAAACGCTCTTCCGCTTCTCGCTGCTTGGTAATATCTTCAATTAAGGCCACTTGGTAATCTGTTTCTCCTTTATTATTTTTTACGGCACTTACTAAGGTTTTGGCAAGTAACTCTGACCCGTTTTTTTTACGGTATTTTTTGATTACAGAAAACTTATCCAATTCTCCAGCATTCATTTGTTTTACCAACTTCAAGCTTTCTTCGGTATTCTCAGCAGCGGAAATATCTTTAACATGCATTGTTTTAAGTTCTTGCTCTGTAAAGCCCAATAAATTTGTTGTAGTGGCATTAGCTTTTATGATTTTACCATTATCGGTAAGTACAATGCCAAGAGGGGAATTCTCAACAATAATATCCAGTTGCTTTCTTTGTTCGGACAACAACTCCTTTATTTCCATTTCTTGGGTAATATCCCTCAGAATTCCCTGAGCGGCAATAGGTTTTTTATTGGTATCATAAATTAGACTGGCATTGATCTGAACCCATTTTGTAATACCGCCCTTAATTATAATTTTAGCTCTATAATTTTTCAAAACACCTATCTCCAATAAGGACTGCATAGATTCTGCGGTATACGTCATGAAATCTTTATGCACTAACTGAGCTAAGTTTAAATCTTCTAAACCATTATCATATCCCAAGAAATCCTTGGCAGAAACATTCATATTAATAACATTAAAATGAAGGTCCATGACCACATAAGGGTCTATAATATTAATAAAAACACCGTCTAGTTCCGATGTTTTTTCATTTAGTAAGTTCTCTAGTTTGGCGTTAGCTTCTTTTAAGTGATGTGTGGTATCGTAAAGCTCTTTAGACTTTTGCTCGAGTATTTTTTCTGCTTGAAAACGTGCTTTTTTTTGTCTTTCCAAGGCACGCTTCAGCAATTGAACCTCTTTGCTATCCATGCTGAGTTATATGAAATTTAACTTCAGTACCATCTTCTTTCAAAAGTTCGTAGGCAACTGTTGCACTTTCATTAAAATGTTCAAATGATTTTTCAATTAACCCGTGGGCCAATCTATACAATCCTCTTGTGGAGGAATAAACCATAGATAACGTATCTTCCGTTTTTTCTAAAATTTTGAATGTTGGCAGCTCTGCATCGGGATAAAGTTTCTGGACATGTACGTGTATATGGTCCTCGATGGAATATAATAATGCTAAGGGTGAATTATAACTTTGTATTACTTCTGGATGAGCTGCTCCCAAACCTGCAAATAGATAATGTCCAAAAGTGTAGATAAGCTCTCCTAGTGGTATATCTGTATCCTTACTAAGTGCTGTGATAAGACTAACCATCTCGTTAAAATCATAAGTCCCAACAGACGTATAAATACCTTGTGAGGGTAAGTCGGCTCCCTCTATAATGTTATCAACGGTTTCAAGCCCAAATTTGGACTCTACCATTTCTAAAAATTCTGTAAAAATTATACCTTTCATAAATTAAATTTTGATGCTTAAAAGTAAGAAAAGTATTACCTAAGATAAAAATAAATGTTGTGAAATCAACTTTTCTATTAACCTTTGACCAACTGGTTAACACTCCAATAGTCCAATACTTTTTTCATTTTAGACTCGTAATCCACATATTTTAAGGGCTTTATAATATAACCGGCTACACCAATTTGATAACATTTCAGTAAATCTGCCCTATTCTCAGAAGTTGTGAGTATAATAGTTGGTAGATATTTTAATATATCATCAGCTTTTAGAATTTCAAGAAATTCAGTTCCACTCATTCTTGGCATATTCAAATCTAGAAGAATGATGTCCGGTAATTTATTACCGGATTTTAATAGCTCTAAAGCCTCCTCACCATTAGTAGCTTTCACAATTGTATACTTTGTTTCTAATTTAGAGAGTGTTCGCTCTAATTTCATTACTTCAATAGTATCGTCTTCAATAAGTAGAATATCCATAGCTTTATGTATTATTAGCCTATAAAGTTGTGACTTCTAAATAAATTTAAGAGAAAAGTGTAGACGGATGGCGGTTTACTGTCGGTGAATGGTAATTAACCAAAGTTTAAAAAAACTACCTATGGCGAAAAAAGTAAGCAATACTTTAAGTTAAGGTCTATTCTATCATTCCAAATTAATTGAATTTCCGACCGGGCGCAAAAGCATCGATAGGCATGGATAGTTCTTGTTCACCAATAATTTCAGAAACAAGTTTCCCCGTTGCAGGTCCTAAACTCCAGCCCATCATGGCATGTCCCGTGGCGAAGGTCAAATTCTTTACAGTTTTAGATTTTCCTATGTAAGGGAGACCATCTGGTGACACAGGTCTCATGCCTGTTAAAGCAGCATCTATTTCATCCTTTTTGATTTCCAACTCGGGATAAAATGTTCTTGCGCCATTAGCGATGGCTCGTACTCGTTGTTTATGTATCGTCCCATTTATTCCTGAGAACTCCATCGTACCGGCAAAACGTGTAAAGCCATTCATTGGCGTTACGGCCATCTTAGCTTCCATTAGTATTGCAGGCATTGTAATACCAGTTTCTCTTTCCACATTTATACGATAGCCCTTACCGGCTTGTAGTGGTAAATTTATTTTTAATTTTTTGGAAAGTTCACCACTCCAAGATCCTGCCGCCATTACTATATCATCTGCTGTATAGACCTCCTTATCCGTTCTAAGCCCTATTATCCTTTGATTTTTAAGTACTATGCCTTTAACTTCTTCATTAGATTTTACCCTAACGCCCTGTTTTCTTAAATAGTTAAGCAGTTTTGGCATAAATTCCGTTGGTGTCATGTGAGCATCACATTCATAATGTATGGCACCTAGGGCATCTATCTTTATATTGGGTTCAATGGTTTCAAGTTCTTTTTTATTAAGTTCATTTACCTCAAGCCCTAAAAAACTGGCCTTCTTGGCCACCTCAGCTTCATGCAAATAGGATTTTTCGGTTTTATACAACATCAAAAGTCCTTTACGTTCCATTTGAAATTTACCCAAATCCTCTGATTGTTTGATATCAGCGTATAATTCCCTGCTAAGTATATTAATATCTCTAATTACGGGTATCGCCTTCGCTACTTTAGCTTTTGTAGAAGATTTATGAAAATACCAAGACCACTTTAGAAAATCTTTGTTTAATCTAGGTTTCATATAAAATGGACTTGCCGAATTAAACATCATTTTAATCCCAGTAGCAATCATACCAGGAGAAGCTAAGGGAATAATATGACTTGGAGTAATATAACCCGCATTTACATAAGAGGCTCCCGAGGTCATGTCAGATTTGTCGATAACCGTAACTTCATGCCCTGCCTTATGCAGATAATACGCAGTACTTAGTCCTACAATACCGCCTCCTATAATTACAATGTTTTTACTCATTTTTATAGTACTTGAAACCCATGTGCATAGGGGTCGTCATCATCAATAGTTATTGTATTTTGGCCATATATTTTAGCCCATCCTTTTATACTGGGGACTATAGCAGGGATATTCCCTAGAGCGGTCTCCTCTTCTACCCGACCAATAAATTGGGAACCGATAAAACTTTCGTGCACAAAATCTTCCCCTAGTTTTAATTTGCCTTTGGCATGCCACTGCGCCATACGTGCAGATGTTCCCGTACCACAAGGAGATCTATCAATGGCCTTATCGCCATAAAATACGGCATTTCTTGCCGTAGCTTTTGGAGAAATTGTTTCCCCGGTCCAAAGCATGTGGCTTACATTCCTTATGGTCTCATCCTCTGGATGAACAAAGAAATCTGGATATTTCTGGTTGATTTTTTCACGGATTTCCTGACTTAATTGAATTAACTTACTTGCGGAAAAATCTTGAATACCACTAAAATTCTTTTGCGGGTCAACAATGGCGTAAAAATTACCCCCATAAGATACATCAAAGGTTAGCTGACCAAGTGCTGAGGAATCTATGGTTAATTCAGTTGCAGCCAGATAAGATTTAACGTTGGTCAACTTTACCCAATCCACTTTTTCACCAGTTTGTTGGTATGCTATTTTCACCAAACCGGCAGGGGTTTCCATACGCACCACACCCGGTACTTTCGGTTTTAAAAGGCCTTCTTCTATGCCTATGGTTATAGCGCCAATAGTACCATGCCCGCACATGGGCAAACAGCCACTGGTTTCAATAAAAAGAATTCCAAAATCATTATTTGGGTCGGAAGATGGATAAAAAATACTACCACTCATCATGTCGTGACCGCGAGGCTCAAACATTAACCCTTTACGTATCCAATCGTATTCCTTTAAAAAATGCTGGCGTTTCTGACTCATATTTGCCCCATTAAGTTCTGGCCCTCCTTCTTTAATAACTCTAACAGGATTACCACAAGTATGTGCATCAATACAAACAAAAGTACTCTTGGACATAATTATCTATTTACTAGCGGCGATGTAATTATTTATTCTTTTTTCTAGAATGGGAAGGGTAACTGTGCCCTGTTCCAATATAATTTCATGAAACTGCCTAAGATCAAACTTATTTCCCAATGCCGCTTCCGCCTTTTTACGTAGTTCCCTTATTTTTATTTCTCCCATTTTATAGGAAATAGCTTGGCCTGGCCACGCAATATAACGGTCGGTCTCCGTGCCCACTTCATGCTCCGAAAGGGCGGTATTTGATAACATGTAGTCCATAACTCTTTCTCGGGACCATCCCTTGGCATGGATTCCTGTATCTACCACTAATCTGCAGGCGCGCCACATTTCATAGGTAAGCTTTCCAAATTCCTCATAAGGTGTCGTATAAATACCTAATTCGTTCCCTAAAAACTCTGTATACAATGCCCAACCTTCACCATAAGCAGAGAGGTACATATTTTTCCTAAACTGTGGAATACTATCTCCCAGCTCCCTGTTAAGACTACCCTGCAAGTGATGACCAGGAACGGCTTCATGTGCGGTTAAGGAAGGTAAGGTGTATAAAGGTCTGCTTTTTAATTTGTACGTATTCACTAAATAAAAACCAGGTTGTGTTTCCGAAGAAGGACCAGAATAGCGGCCTCCGGTATATTTTGGAGCAATGGCGTCCGGTACTTTAATTACGCCATAGGGCCTTCGAGGTAAGGTTCTGAAAAACTTAGGTAATTCCGCATCAATACGTTTCGCAATGTCTCTCGCATGCATCAGCAATTCTTCTCCTGTAGACGCATAAAACCGGTCATCAGTTCTTAAAAAGCTTAAAAAATCCTCAAAGCTTCCCTTGAAATCCACGCGCTCAATGATTTCTTTCATCTCTGAACGTATTCTAGCCACTTCGTTAAGCCCAATTTTATGAATATCATCAGCACTATACTGCTCCGTGGTAGTATAATAATTAATACGGTTTTGATAAAACTCCTTACCATTAACCGTTTCCGAAACACCTAGGCTGGTTCTGGTATTGGGAATATACTCTTCTTCAAAAAATTGTTTGATTCTTTTAAAAGACGGCACTACACTATTCTCAATTGCAAGTTTGGCACCCGCTAACACGATATCTTTTTCTGCCTTGGTCATCGATGCCGGCAAAGAAGTAAAAGGTTTATAAAATCCGCTTTGGGTGTAATCCGTTACAATATGCACGTCATAAGTACTTTCGTAGCCATTAAAAATAATTTTCGGTTGTGAAAGCCCTTGCTTAAGGCCTGCCCTTAATAACACTATATGCTCGGAAACGAATGTGGGTATTGCGTTTAAAACCTTTATATAATACTCCGCATCCTCGAGATTTAAAATAGGTTTAATACGGTAGTTTAGGTTTAAATGAAAACCCTGATCTGCCTGTATAGGATTAAGGTGCATCTTATACGTATATTCATCTACTGTATTTTGTAGACGAAAGCGCAATAATTCTGCAGAAATCTGTTCCGTCTCAGACAATTCCGAAACCTTTAGTTTCTTTAAATCCTTCAACTGAGATTCGGCAAAATCTGACTTTTTTCTTACTAAACTTTCTTGAAATTGACCTAAAGGATATTCCTCGTTATCATATGTTTTGTAGCGTTCCACAGTTTCAATGATAGCTGTCAATTTTTCCGAAGTACTTTTCTGAGCGGAGAGATACAGCGTATTCAGTAAAAGAAAACAACACAACACCAGCTTTTTCGTGACAGTATTCCTGTGCATATTAAATTTTATTAACCGTATAGGTACCATTTACCAACCTTGATATGTTCAACGGATTATTGTTCTGTAATTCTTTTGGCAACAGATGTTCCGGCCAACTTTGATAGGATACGGGGCGTACCCACCTCTTAATGGAGGTCGTTCCTACAGAAGTGAAACGACTATCTGTAGTAGCAGGGAAGGGACCTCCATGTTGCATGGAAGGACAAACTTCCACTCCTGTTGGTACTCCGTTAAAAATAATTCTTCCTACTCGGCTTTGTAAGCTATCTACCACCGTTTTGAATTTTGTTAATTCATCGTCTGTTCCTAAAATGGTACCAGTAAGTTGTCCGTCTAAATTTTTAAGAATATTCTCCAATTCCTCGGCATCTTGGCAATGCACCACAATAGAAAAAGGTCCAAAAACTTCTTGATGCAGTTTTGTATTCTTTAAAAAATCAGCCCCTCTAACCGTTAATACCTTTTGCTGTGCAAAATTAGGTGCTGCTTCTTGGGTATACTCGGCAACGGTAGCAACCTCCGGCTGCCCGGTTAATTCGTTCTTTCCTTGCTCAAAATTCTCATGAATTTTAGGATGTAACATGCAAATGGGTTCGGTTTTGGTGATTTCTGTTCCTAAGGTGGAAATGAAACGATTCAAAGCATCACTCTTAATGCCCAGAATTAAACCTGGATTTGTACAAAATTGTCCTGCACCCAAGAGAATGGACCCCGCATATTTTGTAGCCCAATCCGCTCCCTTCTCAGCTAAAGCGTTCGGTAATACTACAACTGGATTAACACTCCCCATTTCTGCAAAAACCGGTATAGGTTCTTTACGGTTATTGACTAATTTATAGATGGCAGTACCTCCTTTAATGCTACCTGTAAAACCAACCCCCTTCATACTCGGGTTCATTACCAATTGCTCCCCAACTGCGATATCACTGCTGTTTAAGTTTGAAAAAACACCAATTGGCATTCCTGTTTTCTCTATAGCTTTGGAGATAGCCGATGCCACTAGCTCTCCTGTACCTGCATGCATGGGGTGGCTTTTTACTACAACCGGACATCCTGCCGCTAAGGCACTTGCCGAATCTCCGCCTGCGGTAGAAAAAGCCAATGGAAAATTACTAGAACCAAAAACGGCAATTGGACCAATTGGCACAAGGATTTTTCTAAGATCTACTTTAGGCATTGGTTGCCTATCTGGTTGCGCGGTATCTATAGTTGCTTCTACCCAAGAACCTTCCTCTAACAAATTTGCAAACGCATTCAATTGTCCTAAGGTTCTACCACGTTCTCCTTTTGCCCTGCCTTCCGGAAGACCAGATTCCTGCATATAAGTTGTTATCAACGTATCTCCTAATGCTTCAATTTCTATTGCAATCTGTCTTAAAAATTTTGCTTTCTCTGGGCCCGTACTACTGCTATAGGAAACAAAGGCTTCTTCTGCCAAACTACAAGCTTCATTTACCTCCTCCTTTGTGGCTTCATGAAAAGTCCACGGTGTTGGTATATTTAATTTAGGATCAAATGTTTTAAAGGTATTTGTTCCCTCTTTAGAAATTCTATTTCCGATGTAGTTTCCGCCTGTAATCATGCTGTACGTTGTAGTTTATATTAAAATTAAGAAACACTGTACGAAATAGTGCCCGTTCTGCTGTTTCTTTTAAATTGTAAAAGACTTAGTAATTAACTACTAATTAAGTTCAATTCTTTATACCTAGGTAAGGTTGGTCTTGTTGCCATTCCTGCGGAGATTATTTTTTCTACCCTTGCTCTTTCTTCCCCAATTAATGGCAATCTTGGTGCTCTTACTCTTTCTGTACCGATTCCTGTGGCAACTTCGGCCATTTTTATATTCTGAACCAATTGTGGGTTTATATCTAATTCCAATATTGGTAAAAACCAACGGTAGATTTCCAGCGCCTCTTCTCTTTTTCCGGCTTTAGCCAGTTCATAAATAGCACAGGTTTCTGCCGGAAATGCGCATACTAAACCTGCAACCCATCCGTCGGCTCCCATAAGAATACTTTCCAGACCCAAGGTATCTACACCGGTCAATACTTTTAATCTATCACCGAATCTGGCTTTTATACGTGTTACATTAGAAATATCCCGAGTAGATTCTTTTACCGCCTGAATGTTTTCACATTCCATTAATTCTTCGAACATGTCCAAGGTAACTTCAATACCATAGTCCACCGGATTGTTGTATATCATTATTGGCAAGCTAGTACTTTTTGCAACTGTTTTAAAATAGGTTACCGTTTCATAATCATTGGCCTTATAACGCATTGGAGGCAACATCATTAAACCCTTTGCACCACACTCCTCGGCTACCGCTGCTGCATGAATAGCCCCTTTTGTAGTTTGCTCTGCTATATTGATGATTACGGGAACAGCACCTTTTACAATTTTAACTGTTTCTATGATTAGCGTCTTTTTTTCCTCGTAGGTAAGGGTGCTAGCCTCTCCAAGAGTTCCTCCAAGTATAACTCCAGAAACACCAGCTTCTAGTTGCGCCTTTATATTTACCTCGAACATTTCCATATCCAAAGTATCATCTTGTTTAAATTTTGTAGTTACAGCGGGCATGACCCCTTTCCATTCAACACTCATAATTAACTATTTTAATTTTTACCAAAAGTAATCGCTATAGGCATTACTCACATACCTGAATTTTAGCTATATTTAAGCATATATTACCTCAATTACTACATTTTTTATTTTTTTTAGATAAATCAAGCTCATATTGAAAGTACTTCCTTTTGAAATTTCCAAGCCCATTGAAGTGAACTTGCTCGTCCAAGTGGACAAAGAAATTCTTTTTTTTGACAAACTACATCAGCATAAAGAAATACAAATTAGTATGATACTTAAGGGTAATGGCAAGTTGATTGTAGGAGATAGTATCCATACTTACCGTGCTAGTGATATTTTTGTCATAGGTGGTCAAGTACCACATCTATTCCAAAGTACGCCGAGCAGTGAACACTCGCATATGGTTTCACTATTTTTCACCCCAAATAGTTTTGGGCGAGACTTTTTTAAAACTCCGGATTTGGAACAAATTGTTTCATTTTTTGAATTAGCGCCCAAGAGTTTTAGGCTACGGTCTAAAATCCAAAAAGCAATGGAGATTATGAAGCAAATACCTTTCCAAGATAAGTTGAATAGGTTTGTTTCATTTTTAAAGTTATTGGAAGTAATAAGTTGTTCTGAAGTAGAAATCTTGACAGCATATGTAAACCCTAAAGCCTTAAACTCGAATGAAGGTAAGCGTTTACAAGACGTTTTTGATTATGTAACAAAAAACTTCCAAACCGACATTAAACTAAAAACAGCGGCTAGCTTAGCCTACATGACCCCAAATTCATTCTGCAGATTTTTTAAGCAACGTACAGATAAATCATTTTTTCAATTTCTTATAGAATTACGTATTGCTCATTCCTGCCAACTACTACGCTCCAATAAAGACCTTACTATTTTAGAAATCTCAGAGGAATCTGGTTTTAAATCCATATCAAACTTTAACAAAAAATTTAAGTCTTTAAAAAACTGTACACCTAGCCATTACAGAACTAATCTTGGGGAATAGATTGCTTACAAATTCATTGATTTTCAATAAAATAGTTAAGGATTAATTAGGCTTTAAAATTAAGAGGAGGAATTGCCGTATTTTATTATGATATAAGCAATACCTTTTTATCTTTGTGGCCTTATAATTCTTGCCCACGTGGTGAAATTGGTAGACACGCTACCTTGAGGGGGTAGTGTTCGCAAGGACGTGCTAGTTCGAATCTAGTCGTGGGCACATTAAAGTCAGGTTCTACCTGACTTTTTCATTGGTAAAAATTTAACGAACCTTTCTTCTTATCTACATCATAATGTTGTAAATTTGTTTAACTCTTTTTTTAAAAGTATGAACAACGTAAAAAAACATTTCAGCATCCGTGATTTAGAAAATCTTTCTGGGATAAAAGCTCATACCATTAGAATATGGGAGAAGCGATATAATTTACTATCACCGGAACGCACGGACACGAACATTAGAAACTATAGTTTAGCCAGTCTTCAGAAGCTTTTGAATGTTACCCTACTTTATCACAATGGACACAAAATTTCTAAGATTGCAAAAATTCCTGAAAACGAAATACCACTCGTTGTTAGAGAAATAGTTGCTAAGAACAGTAATAAGAACCACTCCATAAATTCCTTTAAATTGGCCATGGTTAATTTTGACCAGACCATTTTTTTCAATACTTATAACAATCTCCTAAGTCAACAATCGTTCAGGGAGATATTCAAGGATACTTTTATCCCTTTATTGAATGAATTAGGCCTACTATGGCAGACAGACACTATAAGTCCTGCTCATGAACACTTTATTACCAGCTTGATAAAGCAAAAAATATTACTGAACACGGAGAAACTGCAACATCTAAAACCTACTAAAACAGATAAGGTTTTTGTGGCATATTTACCCGAGAATGAGATTCATGAAATTGGTTTACTTTATTTAAATTATGAAATAGTGTTACGTGGCTATAAATGTATTTACTTAGGTCAAACCATACCTATGGAAAATTTAATGGACGTGATGAAATACTTTGAGGACATCTACTTCCTTTCTTATTTTACAGTGGTTCCTGAGAAAGACAGAATAAACAAATACATAAAAGATTTTGAGGATTTAGTTGCTGAATATAATAATCCAAACCTTTGGATACTAGGCAGACAGGTGCAACATATCGATGAAGCCAAACTACCAAAATTTGTTAAGACGTTTACATCCATAGAAGAGGTAGTAAGCAAACTTTAAGCGGTAAATATCTTAAAATAAATGGCTAAAAAAGTTATTGTTATAGGCTCTGGATTCTCTTCCCTGTCAGCAGCCTGTTATCTTGCAAAAGAGGGTTTTGAAGTTTCTATCTATGAAAAAAATAAAACCGTAGGAGGCAGGGCTTCTCAATTTACAAAAGACGGTTTTACTTTTGACATGGGACCAAGTTGGTACTGGATGCCAGATATTTTCGATAAGTTTTTCGCTGATTTTGGAAAAAAGACCAGTAATTATTACCAATTGGATAAGTTAAGCCCGGCATATAAAATTTTCTTTTCCGATGATGTCATTACCATTGGGGATACCATGGATAAAATTTGTGTAGAGTTTGAGAGAATTGAAGAAGGAAGCGCAAAAAAGCTCCGCAAGTTTATTTCTCAGGCCCAAGAAAATTATGATATCGCCATAAATAAAGTTGTTTTACGGCCAGGAATTTCTCCATTAGAATTAGTTACAAAGGAAACTATTCTTAAAGTAGACCAATTTTTTAAAACTATTAGCTCAGAAGTTCGGAGAAGGTTTAAAAACCCTAAACTCATAGCTACCTTAGAATTTCCAGTCTTGTTCCTTGGGGCAAAACCTAGCAATACCCCTTCTTTTTACAGCTTTATGAATTTTGCAGACTTTGGCTTGGGCACATGGCATCCGCAAGGAGGTATGTATGAAATCATCAAAGCCATGAGGAGTCTCGCAGAAGAACTAGGGGTGGATATACATACCAACACGCCTATTGAGAAAATTTTAGTGAACAATGGGAAAAGCAAAGGAGTAATCTGCAATGGAAAAGTCATTAGTGCTGACGTTGTATTAAGTGGTGCAGATTATCACCATTCTGAAAGTTTGTTAGAAAAGAAGTATAGACAATATGAAGAGAATTATTGGGACAAGAAGACCTTTGCTCCTTCATCTTTACTCTTTTATGTAGGTTTTGATAAAAAATTAAAAAACGTACAACATCATAATTTGTTCTTTGATACCGATTTTGAGGTTCACGCACAAGAAATATATGATAATCCCAAGTGGCCAACGGACCCCTTATTCTATGCTAATTTTCCATCGGTGACAGATGAAAAAATGGCTCCAAATAATTGTGAGACAGGATTTTTCCTGATTCCAATAGCCCCTGACCTTAAGGATACGCCCGCCCTAAGAAGTCAATACTTTGATTTAATTATGGATAGATTTGAGGAAAGAACAGGTCAAAAGATTACAAATAATATTATCTTCAAAGAATCTTTCTGTGTAAATGATTTCATAGAAAAATATAACTCTTACAAAGGCAACGCTTATGGGATGGCCAATACGCTTTCCCAAACTGCATTTTTAAGACCAAAATTAAAAAGTAAGAAGGTGCAAAATCTTTTTTTTACAGGACAGTTAACAGTTCCTGGACCTGGTGTTCCCCCTTCTTTAATCTCTGGCAAGTTGGTGTCAGAATTAATAGCAAAAGACAATTAGTACCGTAATGAAAGCTACTTTTGACATGGTTTCCTATCAGTGCAGTAAGCTCGTAACAGAGAGGTACAGCACTTCTTTTGCTTTGGCTACCAAGATGCTAGATACTTCTATTAGGAGCGACATTTATAATATTTATGGCTTTGTGCGGTTCGCGGACGAAATAGTGGACACATTTCATGATTATGATAAGGATGTGCTTTTTAACAAATTTGAAAACGATTTAGAAGAGGCATTAGAATGTAAAATTAGTCTAAATCCTATTTTAAACTCCTTTCAACACACCTTCCATAAGTACAAAATCCCTAAACATTTAGTAGATTCTTTTATGAAGAGTATGCGAATGGACCTAACTAAAAGCATCTATAAAACTGATGCAGAGTATAAAGAATATATCTATGGGTCTGCTGATGTGGTAGGCTTAATGTGTTTAAAGGTTTTTGTAAAAGGTTGTCCTGATTCTTATGATAGTCTCAAAGAATCTGCCATGGCTTTAGGCTCTGCCTTTCAAAAAGTAAATTTTTTAAGAGACGTAAAGGCAGATTTTGAAGAACTGAACCGCTCCTATTTCCCTAATACTAATCTGACCGAATTGGATGAGGATTCTAAAAAGAGGATAGTCGAGGAAATCAGTGCAGATTTCCAATTAGGCTATGAAGGAATTTTAAAATTACCGATGGAAGCTAAATTTGGTGTTTATACAGCCTACAAATACTATTATAAATTATTACAAAAACTTCAAAACACACCCTCGCTCGATATTAAAAACACTCGGATAAGAGTTCCAAATTATCAAAAATTTGGTCTTCTTGCGCGATCCTATGTTAAATATAAAATGAATTTAGTTTAGATGAAAACAGCAATCTGGATACTTGTTTTTTTAGGTACGTTTTCCGTAATGGAATTTATGGCTTGGTTTACGCATAAATACGTAATGCATGGCTTTCTTTGGAGTCTTCACAAAGACCACCATCACAAAGACCATGACTCGTGGTTCGAAAGAAACGATGCTTTTTTTATTTTTTACGCAATCGTCAGTATGTCCCTTTTTTATACCGCGGCTAATGGGTTTTGGTATGGATGGCCATTAGGGTTTGGAATTATGGCCTATGGTTTAGCTTACTTCTTAGTTCACGACATATTTATTCATCAAAGATTTAAATTGTTCAGAAATGCTAACCATTGGTACGCAAAAGGCGTTAGAAGAGCGCACAAAATACACCACAAACATTTAGGTAAAGGCGACGGTGAATGCTTTGGAATGTTGTTTGTTCCCTTTAAGTATTTTAAAAAATAAAATGTCCAAAGCTTTAGTAGTTGGTGCCGGTATTGCTGGTTTAGCTGTAGCGCTAAGGCTAAGAAAAAAAGGCTATGAAGTAACGGTTTTTGAAGGAAATGCCTATCCTGGTGGAAAATTGCACGAATTTTCTTTAGGTTCCTATAGATTTGATTGGGGGCCTTCTTTATTTACAATGCCACATTTGGTTACAGAATTATTCGAGCTTTTTAACGAAGATGCCTCTCAACATTTCAACTATATAGAAAAAGACAATTCTTGCATTTATTTTTGGGAAGACGGTGCCAGACTAAAGGCCGCCACTAATCCAAAGGTATTTATAGATAAGCTAGTTTCTGATTTCGGGGAGGATAAAGCCCAAATAGAGAACTATCTTAAAGGCAACCAAAAGAAGTACGACTTAACCGCTAAGCTATTCTTAGAAAGTTCGCTTCATAAACTGAAAACTTATTTGTCCAAGGATACACTTAAAGCGCTTATCAATTATAGGAAATTAGACCTTTACAACACTCTTAATGATGTCAATAAAAAGAATTTTAGTAATCCAAAAATAATTCAGCTTTTCAACAGGTATGCCACATACAACGGCTCCGACCCCTATAAGACTCCTGGGATAATGTCCATGATTCCTCATCTTGAAATGGAAATGGGAACCTATTTTCCTAATGGTGGCATGCACAGTATTACTAAAAGTCTATATGATTTTGCAATTTCTAAAGGAGTAAGCTTTCAATTTAATAATCGAGTAAAACAAATTGAGATTACCAATAGTAAAGCAACTGGAGTTCATACCAGAAAAGGATATTACGAGGCAGATATTGTGGTGACAAACTCGGATATAGCAGCCACTTATGAAGAATTACTTAGGGAGCAGAAAGCGCCAACGAGGACGTTAAGCCAAGAAAAATCGAGCTCAGCAATTATATTTTATTGGGGAATAGCGCGGAGTTTTCCGCAATTGGATTTACATAATATTCTGTTCAGCGAGGATTATCAAAAGGAATTCAATACCATTTTCAATGAACTAATGCCACCTGAAGACCCTACTGTTTATATAAACATCTCCAGTAAAAATAATTCGGAGGATGCCCCTGAAGGTTGTGAAAACTGGTTTGTTATGGTTAATGCACCTTCGGCAAGTGGACAAGACTGGGTATCAATTAAAAAACAGGTTAGAAAAAGTATTATCGCTAAAACGAACAAAATACTAGGAACTGATATTGAAAAATATATCGTTGAGGAGAATAGCCTGGACCCTCTTGAGATAGAAAAGAAGACAGGTTCTGTTGGTGGGGCTCTTTATGGAGCTTCCAGCAATTCCAAATTTGCAGCATTTTTAAGACATCCAAATTTTAGCTCTAGCATTTCAGGACTTTATTTTTGTGGTGGTTCAGTGCATCCAGGAGGAGGAATACCATTATGCTTACTATCGGCCAAAATTACGAGTGATTTAATCCCAGAAGTATTGATTAATGAAGGTTAAGAAATTACTACCAATAAAGAATGGTTGGGCAATCAGCCTTGTATGGTTATTTCACGTGACAGCAGTAATTGGAATAAGTATTGGATATGTGGATTGGTTTATTAAAAAAACGCCACTTAATCTGTGCCTCTCACTTCTTCTCTTTCTCTTTGTTTATCCCATAAATAATAGTAAAAGGTGGGGAGCTTTTTTACTGTTCTTTGCAGCAGGTATGTTTGCTGAATGGCTAGGTATAACTACAGGGCTACTTTTTGGAGAATACCAATATGGAACTAATTTTGGCATTAAGATAGAGGGGGTACCTTTACTAATAGGCTCATATTGGGCAATACTTACTTTTATTACCATGAGTATAACCGATTATCTAAAAATAAATATATTCATAAAAATGGGCCTTGCAGGCGCACTGATGGTACTATTAGACTTTTTCATGGAAGCTAGTGCGGCTAGATTTAACTTTTGGGAATTTCTTGATAATGATCCACCTTTACTTAATTATATTTCGTGGTTTCTATTGGGGTTACTGTTCCAAGGTATCCTTAGGGCATTGAAAATAACCGGAGACAAGGCATTCTCACTACACTTATATTTAGCGCAGTTTTTGTTCTTCTTTTACTTCTATTTTTACTATTAAGGAAGTTGCTATTTTTCTTCAAGTAAGGTATCGAGTAGCGTAAATACAGTATCGTTGTCCCAATCCGCAATGGCATTTTGATGTACGACTACTGCTCCTTTTTTGTCTAAAATATAAGAACCAGGCGGCTTCAACAACGTTAGTGGACTTGGGTCACCAACAATTTGATATGTTACCGGAAAAGTATAACCGTTTTTTTTCATAAACAATTCTACTGGTGCTCGTTCCTCATTGGTGATGATATAGAATGCTACCCTTCCCTCATACTTGTCATATAAGGTCTGTATGTCATTCAATTGTGCTTTTGAAGGCAAGTGCCATGAAGCCCAGAAGTTGATAAAAACAACTTTACCTTTGGCTTTCTCAAAACTAAAAAAATCCCACTCAGCATCCTTTAGTCTCCAATCATAATCAGCAATGCTACCTCTGTTTTCAGCTTGGATAATAGTAGGTGAAGTAGCAAATAATCGGTTTAGCACTATTTTACTATAATCACCCAATGGAGTAACAAAAAAAGATAGTACAAAGGCAATTATGAATAAGGTATAGACAGTCTGTTTTCTCATTTTACGTACGTAGTTCCCAAAACTAAAAAACTCCCGAGGATTATCGGGAGTTTTCAGAAACTATTTAAGCTGTTTAGGCTGCATTTTCTCGTTTAATTACGTTCAAAGCAGACCCCTCGTTAAACCATCCTATCTGGGCAGCATTGTAAGTATGGTTAACTTTGATCGTATCCTTACTACCGTCTGCATGTACAATCTCTATAGTTAAAGGTTTATCCGGTGCAAAATCTGCAATGTCCACGAAATTGAAAGTATCATCCTCTTGTATTAAATCATAATCACTTTCATTAGAAAAAGTAAGACCGAGCATTCCTTGTTTCTTCAGGTTGGTTTCATGAATCCTTGCGAATGACTTTACCAAAACTGCTGCAACGCCAAGATGTCTGGGCTGCATGGCTGCATGCTCTCTAGAGGAACCTTCACCATAATTATGATCACCTACAACAATAGATTTTATACCCGCAGCCTTATAAGCTCTTTGCGTATCAGGAACACCTCCGTATTCTCCCGTAAGTTGATTTTTTACAAAATTGGTTTTCTTATTATAAGCATTTACAGCTCCAATAAGCGTATTGTTAGCAATATTATCTAAATGTCCTCTAAAACGTAACCATGGTCCCGCCATAGAAATATGGTCGGTCGTACATTTTCCAAAGGCTTTAATAAGCAGCTTAACCCCCTGTAATTCTTCATTTTTAATAGGCACGAAAGGGTCTAGGAGCTGTAGTCGCTCAGAAGAGTCATCCACAACGACCTGCACACCAGAACCATCTTCCATAGGTGCTAAAAATCCAGCATCTTCTACTTCAAATCCTTTTGGAGGAAGTTCCCAACCCGTTGGTTCGTCAAATCTGACCTCTTCACCATTTTCATTTATCAGTGTATCTTTCATTGGATTAAAATCTAATCTGCCCGCAACCGCTATAGCCGCCGTAATCTCTGGAGAAGCTACGAAAGCGTGTGTATTGGGATTACCATCTGCGCGCTTAGCAAAGTTTCTATTGAAAGAATGTACAATACTATTCTTTGGAGCATTTTTGGGATCACTATAACGTGCCCATTGTCCTATACAAGGTCCACATGCATTGGTGAATATCTTGGCATCCAAATCTTCGAAAATACCTAAAATACCATCTCTTTCCGCGGTAAAGCGAACTTGCTCAGAACCAGGATTAATACCTAATTCCGCTTTCATTTTTAGTCCTTTATCCAAAGCTTGCTGCGCTATGGAAGAAGCGCGGGATAAATCTTCGTAAGAAGAATTAGTACAAGATCCTATTAATCCCCATTCAACTTGAATGGGCCAGTCATTCGCTGTCGCCTTTTCAGTCATTGTACTACCAACGGGAGTAGAAAGATCAGGTGTAAACGGTCCGTTTAATAAAGGATTTAATTCCGTTAAGTCTATATCTATTACCTGATCAAAATACTGTTCAGGGTTAGCATATACATCCGAATCGGCCGTTAAATATTCTTTAACTTGGTTTGCCGCGTCGGCTACATCAGCTCTATCCGTGGCTCGTAAATAACGCTCCATAGATTCGTCATACCCAAAAGTAGAGGTCGTTGCACCTATTTCAGCTCCCATATTACAAATGGTACCTTTACCTGTGCAGGAGAGTGCTTTTGCACCAGGGCCAAAATATTCCACTATAGCTCCCGTACCACCCTTAACGGTAAGTATTTCTGCAACTTTGAGAATTACATCCTTTGGCGCTGTCCAACCAGAAATATTTCCTGTTAGTCTAACACCGATCAACTTTGGGAACTTAAGCTCCCAAGCCATACCTGCCATTACATCCACTGCATCTGCACCACCAACACCGATAGCGACCATTCCCAAACCACCTGCATTTACAGTGTGAGAATCGGTACCTATCATCATTCCGCCAGGAAAAGCATAATTCTCCAGCACAACTTGATGTATAATACCTGCGCCTGGTTTCCAAAATCCGATTCCATATTTGTTAGAAACGGACTCTAAGAAATCAAAAACCTCCGCACTGGAAGTATTTGCAAACTTCAAATCTGCCGCAGCACCATTCTTAGCCTGTATTAAGTGATCACAATGCACGGTTGTTGGCACGGCCACTTTTGGTTTACCAGCCTGCATAAATTGAAGCAAAGCCATTTGAGCTGTTGCATCTTGACACGCAATACGATCTGGAGCAAAATCTACATAATCCTTACCTCGGACAAATGCCTTGTTAGGGTTACCGTCCCATAAATGGGAGTATAATATTTTCTCCGAAAGGGTTAGTGGTTTACCCACAATCTCACGAGCTTTGTCAACTCGTTCCGCCATGTTGGCGTAAACCCCTTTGATCATATCGATATCGAATGCCATTCTCTGTTTGTTTTAAGGTTAAAGCAATATTGTAAATTTAAGAAAATCTAAGGGGCATTTAAAACTTTCTAAGAATGAAAAGTTCGTTTTTAGGAAATTAATAGATTTAAAACACCACATCTAGTAAAGTCTATGCGCCCATCATCAATAACACCAGAAAATTTAATTTATTATGATATTGCTTAAAGCAAGCTTATCAATAATATCTTCTTCGGTAATCCCTTCCGCCTCGGCCTTGTAGTTTTTGATAATCCGATGCTTTAAAATACCTTTTACGACAGCTTGGACATCTTCAATGTCCGGAGAATATTTTCCATTAATCGCTGCGTTTGCCTTTGCTCCTAAAATTAAATTTTGAGACGCGCGTGGACCAGCTCCCCAATCCACATATTGTTTCACATAATCAGAAGCAGAATCCAAGTTAGGTCTTGTGCTATTCACTAATTTAACCGCATATTCCACAACGTTGTCCGGAACAGGTATACGGCGAACCAAATCCTGAATCGCTATGATCTCATTAGCTGAGAACTGCGGAATGACCTTGTTCGTAGCCATAGAAGTTGTGTTCTTAACTACCTGAATTTCTTCTTCTATTGAGGGATATTTCAATTCAATGGCAAACATAAAACGATCTAATTGCGCTTCCGGTAGTGGATACGTGCCTTCCTGCTCAATAGGGTTTTGAGTAGCCAAAACAAAATACGGCAGCTCTAACTTATGTTGGTGACCAGCAATAGTCACTGCACGTTCCTGCATAGCCTCTAATAAAGCTGCTTGTGTTTTTGGTGGTGTTCTGTTTATTTCATCAGCTAGGATGATATTAGAAAATATTGGTCCTTTTATGAATTTGAAATTCCTAGCTTGATCCAGAACTTCGCTACCCAAAATATCACTTGGCATTAAATCTGGAGTAAATTGTATTCTTTTAAAATCTAACCCTAAAGCTTGGGCAATGGTATTTACCATTAAAGTTTTAGCCAGACCTGGAACACCAATAAGCAAAGAATGCCCTCCTGTATAAATAGACAATAAAATCTGTTCAATAACAGTTGTTTGACCAACAATAATTTTACCTATTTCTTTTTTAAGCGCATTATGTTTTTCAACCAAATTGTTAAGCGCGGCAACGTCTGACATATTTTTATTCCTTAACCCAGTTATTGGCGAAATCGCAGGTTCTATTTGCTTCGTTAACACTAATGTAAGTATCCTCAATATGCTCGTCCATCCATTTTTTTATGGCGTTGAACTGCTTCTCTGTAAGCGCCAATTGCTGAATCTTTGTATAATCCTTGGCAAAATCCGCAGTATGCTCATCAAACCTATTGGACACTTGAACAATTTTGTATTTAGGTGCACCTCCCCTTGGGTCTTCTTCGATTAATGGATAGGATATTTCATTATCCTTTAAATTTCTGACCTGATTATATAAAGATGGATCCATTTTAGTTAGTTCAAACCTAGAACTAAAATCTTGCGGGTTTCTAAGTAACCCACCATCGAACTTGGTTTCTTTTTCATCAGAAAAATTCAATGCCGCCTCGGCGAAGGTAAATTCACCATCCATGATTTTCTTACGAATAGTATCCAGCTCTTTTTTAGCCTCTTCCATTGCCGCATCTGGTATCTCTGGTTGTAACAAAATATGCCTTAAATCCAATTCCTGACCTCGAATCTTTTCTATGTAAATGATATGATAACCAAACTGGGTTTCAAAAGGCTCAGAAACCTCACCCTCTTTTAAACTGAAAGCAACATCCTTAAATTCTTTTACAAAACCTGATTTTTTGGTAATACCATTATATAATCCACCTTTAGATTTAGAGCCTGGATCTTGGGAATATAAAATAGCTTTAACGCTAAAACTAGCGTCGTTATCTTCAATATCTGCCTTGATCTGATTTAATTTATCCACTACTTTTTGCTTTTCGGCATCAGTAGGTTTTGGTTCTTTAACTATCTGAGAAATCTCGAGCTCAGCACCAAATACAGGTCTTTCACTTTCTTGAATTTTATTAAAAAATTGACGAACTTCTTCTGGGGTTATCTCTATGTCCTTAACAATGTTTTGCTGCATTCTTTCCGAAAGCATACGTAGTTTATTGATTTTATAAAGCTCCTCTCTAAAACTAGCCTCATCTTGTTTTTTATAGTATTTTAACACCTTGTCCATTGAACCGATCTGTTGCACCAACGATTGCAGTTGACGATCTCCAGTAGCATTTACTTCATCATCTGACACCAAGATAGAATCTTGAACGGCTTGGTGCGCATACAAACGATCCTCCATTAACTTACCGAGAAGTCCACAATGAGTAATATCTTCTGTAGATGCACCCTGACTTTTTAAATCGATCAAGGTCTTTTCTATATCGGAATCTAATATCACGTAATCTCCCACTACGGCAGCTATGCCATCTAGTTTAATTTTCTTGAAATTAGAAGTGGAGTCCTTCTTTTCAGAAACCTTTGCCTCGGCTATAGATTCCATAGGTTCTACTTGGTTATCCGTAACGGCTGGTATGGAGTCCTGTGCGCTTATTAAAAAGGAACATAAACTCATAAGTAAAAATAAAATTGACTTATTCATTTTTTGTAAATATTTCAAATTCTTTATCCCTGATTGCTTCATCGATGATTTCAGTTTCTAGTTTACGTAGGTAGTCTATTTTTCTACGACTTAATAAAACTTGTTTTATGGTAGGTGAAATAAAAGAGAGCGGAGCAATATCATTTACCTGCTTAACATCCTCTATTTTACCCAAATATACCGCCATTGAATCCTCCAATTCAAAAAATTGTGATTTTTTTAAGTACTTATCTTCATTATCGGCGGTTATAGCAGGGATTTCTTCTAGGACCCTAGAGGAAGTTACCCAAAGAGAATCGTTAAAATGCAACTTCTTAAATTGTACGCCAATGGAATCCAAATAAACGATATCATCGGGATTAAAATTTTTTAAACTTTTACTAACCTCTTCTTTATTCAGAAAAGTCTTCGGTAGTTCTATGAACCTAATTTTGACAAGACGTTCTTTTAATTTAAAGTTTTCCTTCTCTAATTCATAAAACTCTTCTAATTGTTTCTGGGTAATCAAGGAATCTGCCCCTTGACTCACAAGAGCTTCCTTATAAGCCCTAGTGTATAAATCTGTTCTGTAATTAGCTACGAGAGCATCGAATTCTTTTAACTTCTCCTCGGATAAATTAATTTTAGATTTTGATAACAATAATTGTCTAGATGCCCAACTATTGATGTAGTTAGATACGAAAGACGCACTATCTACTTTAGACATTCCGGAAGTAATTAAATTTGCGATATCTTCTTTATACAAATATGCCTCACCTACTCTAGCCAAAGGTGCACGCACCTCTTTCTTTTTAAAATAATCATCGCAGGATGTTAACAGCAGGACGAATGCGAATACACCAAATACTAAAACCCTTAATGTTGACATCTTATTAAAAAGCATTTGGCAAAAATAGCAAATACAAAATCCCTCGCAAGAACAGCCTACTTTACTTAACACAATTTTAGGGGCTACTATCTAATTTTGCTATTTTAGCAGTAGAAAATTTTTCATCCATTTACCTAAATCAATCCTAACCAATTGGCAAAAAACATTAAGCTCATCTGGGATTTTAGAGGGCCTGCGGCCTTACCCACAGCGATACACCACGAAAAACATCTTCAGGATTATATAGCCATTGAAGAAATTAGCTTAAATATTACCGGCCATCAGCAATTGAACGATATGCATAGTATTGCATATATGGTGGTAGAAGAAAAAAATATGGCTACCGTAAGAGATATGTTGAAACCACATCGTGGTGAGCTCTACAACGCTAAAATAGATTAAATGAAAAAAATAATCCTCATTTTATTAATGGCACTATTTACGCTTAGTTCTTGCCAAAATAATGAACAAAATAAAGATCTATTAACACTTGCACTAGCATCTGAAAAACCTGCCATTAAACGAGTAATGGATAGTGTTGACCAATATGAAGTTCAAATAAGGTATACAAGAATAAATCGTATTGGGGATAGCATAAGTTTTGAAGATCATGACTTTCAAGTAGACGATGACAATTATTTTTATCCCGCTAGTACAGTAAAATTCCCGGTTGCAGTTATGGCTTTGGAAAGACTGAACGAAACGGACACGCTTGCTATGAACACTAGGTATTATGTTGAGGGAGATTCCTTAGAAAGCACATTTGCGCAAGACGTTTCCCAAATATTTGCCGTAAGCGATAATTTGGCGAACAACAGACTAATAGAGTTTTTAGGTCAAGATGCCATAAACCAAGGTTTAGAAGCAAAAGGACTGTTTCCGGTACGAGTGTCGCATAGGCTAGGTTACCATACGGATGAGTTAAGCACAAAACCACTCATCATATACCTTAACGATAGTACAACAACGCCTACAGCACCTTCCCTTAATAGCGCCCCACATCCGTTAAAGCTGAATTCCATAAGCAAAGGCAATGGTTACTACGAAAATGAGGTGTTAATAGAAGAACCCTTCGACTTCAACCTTAAAAATTATTATCCCATTAGCACACAGCATCAGTTGTTAAAACGAATAATTTTTCCGGAAAAATTTGCGCCCAACGAACGTTTTAGCATATCTGAGAACCAACGTAATTTCTTATTGGAAGCAATGCACACGCTACCAAGAAAAGTGGGTTATGATGCTAAGAACTATTATGACGGTTATTGCAAATTTTTTATGTACGGAGACACAAAAGAAAACATACCAACGCATATCAAAATCTACAATAAAGTTGGCTTTGCCTATGGAACCTTAACGGACTGCGCCTATATAAAGGATGAGAAAAACAATATAGATTTTATGATTACTGCTACCATCCTAGTAAACAAAGATGGTATTTTCAATGATAACGTTTACGAGTACGATACCGTAGGCATACCGTTTTTAGCAGAATTAGGAAGAGAATTACATCGCCTAGAAATAGAAAGAAAGGATTAATTACATTTCCACCATTACGCTATGCAAGAAGAAAACAAATTAACCAGGATAAATAAATTTCTAAGCGAAGCTGGCTATTGCTCGAGGAGAGCGGCAGACAAACTTATTGCGGAAGGTCGGGTGACCATTAATGGAATAGTGCCTGAAATGGGAACCAAAATTTCACTTAACGATACAGTACATGTTGATGGCGAATTAATTAATTCAAAAACCGATGAAAATGTGTACTTGGCATTCAACAAGCCAATTGGTATCGTCTGTACAACGGATACTGGTGTTGAGAAAGACAACATTATCGATTTTATCAATTACCCAAAAAGAATTTTCCCAATCGGAAGGTTAGACAAACCAAGTGAAGGCTTAATCTTTTTAACTAATGATGGTGATATCGTAAATAAAATTCTACGGGCTAGAAACAATCATGAAAAGGAATATTTGGTTACCGTTGACAAACCTATAAATTCAGATTTCTTGAACAAAATGAGAAATGGAGTTCCAATTTTGGATACCATTACGCGAAAATGCCAAGTTTTTGAAGTAAGTAAGTATCAATTTCGTATAATCTTGACGCAGGGACTAAATAGACAAATACGACGAATGTGCGAATACTTGGACTTTAGGGTAAAAAAACTGAAACGTATCAGAATAATGAACGTCAATCTAGACTTACCTGTAGGTAAGTGGAGAAATCTGACCACAAAAGAATTAGAAGAAATAAATAGATTAGTAAGCACCTCGTCTAAAACTTACTAAAATGCTAACTAGCGTCCGCTTGCAAACACAACAATTTGTAGAACCTATTTAATTCTTTTCTCTACTTTTCTTACCCTAACTTTTAAGAATTCTCAAATCTCGAAAAGCTGCGTTACGAATCTGTGATTTTATTGGGTTTGTTACAAAAGGCAGTTAATCCAATTAGTTACGTGAAAATTATGAAAACAACTTTATAATTTAAGATATTTTATGATGCTACTCCTCTTAAAACCATTAACTTAGATTTACAAAAATTTGCAAAGAAAATCATGAAATACAAAAATTCCACAACACAAAAAAAAGCCCTTATCAAATCTTTGACAGCATCGATTTTGATGATGGTCACCTTTATTACCGGTGTAAAGGCGCAACAAGACAACTTTAAAGAGTTTTCTGGTGAAGTTCTAGATAAAACCACTAAAAAACCTTTGGTTTTTGCCACACTTAGTTTAGAAAACAGCAACGTTAGTACTATAACCAATACAGAAGGTGAATTTCTGATAAAGGTACCTGAAACAGCTACTGATGGCACTATAAACATCTCTTTCCTAGGCTATAAGTCACTTAGTTTACCACTGGCGCAATTAAAAGATGTCAATAACAAATTATTTATGACTGAATCAGTCACAGAACTTTCAGAAGTAAATATTAGAGTACCAAAAGATGCTGAAGGTCTCGTACGTGAAACCTTAAAGAAAAAAGGCGAGAACTATATAAGCGACCCTACTGTTATGACAGCATTTTACAGGGAAACTATTAAAAAAAGAAGAAAAAACGTAAGTCTTTCCGAGGCCGTTGTAAATATATACAAGACCCCTTATAATTCTAATAAAAGAGATGCATTAAAATTATACAAGGCAAGGAAGAGTACCGATTACAGCAAACTAGATACTGTTGCATTGAAGTTACAGGGCGGGCCTTTTAATGCCTTGTTCGTAGATATGGTCAAATATCCGGATTACATTTTTACCGACGAAACCATAAATTATTATAATTTCTCCTTTGTCAACTCCACTAGAGTGGATGATAAGCTTATCTATGTGGTTCAGTTTGAGCAAAAGCCAGAATTTATTGATCCCATGTACACTGGTAAGCTCTACATTGATGCAGATAAGAAAATATTGACCAGCGCTATCTACTCGCTAAACATAACAGACAAGAATCTAGCGGCGAGAATGTTCGTGCGAAAGAAACCGAGAAACGCCAATGTTTGGCCAACAGAAGTAGCATACAGAGTGGACTATAGAGAGAAAGATGGAAAATGGTATTACGGATACAGCAATGCCCTTTTGGAATTTAAGGTAGACTGGGATAAAAGACTATTCAATTCAGTGTACAGTATGAGTTGTGAGATGGCAATTACGGATTGGGAGAAAAACCTCACCAATGCCGTGCCTAAATCTAAAGATCGAATCAAGTCTAGTATTATTTTAAGTGACGAAGCTATTGGTTTTGCAGATCCAGATTTTTGGGGCGAGTATAATATCATAGAACCAGAAAAATCAATAGAGTCTGCAATTAAGAAGATACAAAGACAATTGAGAAGAGCTAAAAATGATAACGGAGGTACTTCTGCTCCATAAGAATTAATAACAAATAGGTAAGTAAAAAGCCTTGGTTCTTAATGAACCAAGGCTTTTTTTTGGGGAAACTAATACTGCCAATTATTTGGGCATTACTACAGTATCTATGGCGTGTATAACACCGTTAGAAGCAGAAACATCTGCCATAACAACTGTTGCACTATTACCTTTTTCATCTTTTAGAATAACCTTACCATCTTGCAGCGATAATTCTATCGTACCTCCCTGAACTGTAGTTACAGTAAATGAACCATCATTTCCGTTGATGGCTTCTATTACAGCAGCAGCTTTATATTCTCCGGCCACTACATGATAGGTCAAAATACCTGTTAAAGCAGCCTTACTCTCTGGTTTTAGTAAACCGGCAACAGTTCCTTCTGGTAATGCAGCAAAAGCATCGTTAACTGGTGCAAAAACGGTAAAAGGACCATCACCGCTTAGTGTGTCCACTAAATCAGCAGCTTTTACAGCAGTAACCAATGTGGTGAAATTGTCATTTCCTGCGGCTACACCTACAATGTTTTGAGCTTTCAAAACAGCAGTGGTGCCTAAAAAAAGCATAGTACTCAATAATGTAATCTTCATTTTGTTCATAGTGTTATTTTTAGATTCGGGATAAAAGTACAGCTATAGCTGGCACCAAAATCATAAATTTTGTTTAATTTTTTAATAATTAAGTTAAACAAAATATAATTAGGTTAGAATGTTTATTTTTAGAAAGAGAAACTATTAAACATATGCAAAATTCTAGAAGAAGCTTTTTTAACGGGTTATTGGGCCTATACCTCACTACTTTCCTACCTATTTCATCTTACGGTCAGTCAAATAATCTATCTAATCAAAAAACGAAAATAGTACCACGGGGCCTTAGAAAGGGTGATACAGTAGGTTTGATTGCCCCAGGTTACACATTTCCTGCGAAGGTCTTGGAAGAAACAAAGAAGACGCTGTTAAAACTAGGATATAAGCCATATCATACGGAAAGAATCAACAGACCGCATGGATATTTTAGTAATACCGACGCCGAAAGAGCCCAGGATTTAAATCATATGTTTACGAATACGGAAGTTGACGCCATACTATGTGTAAGAGGAGGTTATGGCTGTACACGCATAATGACACTAATAGACTATGAAACTATTCAGAATAATCCCAAGGCTCTAATCGGTTTTAGTGATGTTACCGCCTTACTTAATGGCATTTTCAAGCTTACTGGTTTAGTAACATTCCATGGACCTGTTGGAAGCACTTTGAATGAAGTCTATTGCAAAAAGGCTCTTGAAAACATACTATCTCCAAATAAGAATTTAAAATCGATTCATAACGCCGTTATACTGCCGGAAAATTCAAAAAATCCAGAATATGAAAGATATACAATAACAGAAGGCAAAGCTAAAGGAATACTTTGTGGAGGTAGTTTAACCCTTATAAATGCGTTAATAGGAACACCTCATGAAATCGACTTTACAGATGCTATCGTATGTATTGAAGATGTAGAAGAGGCGCCGTATCGTGTAGATAGAATGTTGACCCAACTTATCGAAGGACCTACGTTAAAAAAAGCAGCTGGGATTATATTTGGAGTTTGCGCCGGCTGTAATGAAAGTACCAATCCAAATTCCTTTTCGCTTAAAGAAGTTATCATGGATAGAATAAAACCGTTGGGAATACCCGCGGTCTATGGAATGAGTTTTGGACATGTGGCACAAAACTTTACTTTCCCTATTGGCATAACCGCTTCGTTCGATACAGCGGAAATGATAATTAAATTGAATGAAAAAACAGTAGTCTAACTAGTTGGCCACCTCGCTAATGAATTTAAGGCGATATAAGCGTAATTCTTCATCTTCATATTCCCCATCGAACTCGGTCATTGCATCCTCAACATCATCAGTTTCGGCTTCTAAGAAGTAATCGTGGATTTCTTCCTGCTGGTCTTCGTCCAAAACTTCGTCTATCCAATAGCTAATATTTAGCTTTGTTCCACTAAAGACAATCTGCTCCATTTCCTTAATTAAATCAGGAATTTCTAAGCCTTTGGCAGAGGCAATATCCGTCAATGGAAGTTTGCGATCAACGTTTTGGATGATGTATAATTTTAATCCTGAATTAGCACCTGTACTCTTTACTACAAGGTCATCTGGTCTAATAATTTCATTTTCCTCAACATACACCCCAATAAAAGCTACAAAGGGTTTCCCGTATTTTTTTGCCTTTCCTTCCCCCACACCATGCACATTAAGGAGTTCTTCTTGTGTTATGGGATACTTCATGGCCATATCTTCGAGAGAAGGATCTTGGAACACCACAAAAGGTGGTACACCTAACTTATCAGCTTCGGCCTTTCGTAAACTTTTAAGTTGTTTAAGTAATTTTTCATCCGCTACCCCCCCAGCTTTCGCAGCACCAACAATGGCATTATCATTTTCTGCATTATATACATGGTCCTTCGTCATCAAAAAGGAGCTAGGGCTTTTCATAAAATCATGCCCCTTGGGTGTAATATGAAGTACACCGTACTGCTCAATCTCCTTTTTCAAAATACCAGCGACCAAAACCTGCCTCACTAAAGCCATCCAATGGCTTTTATCTTTATCCGAACCTATACCAAAAAACTCCTTTTCATTGGTCTTATGAGATGAGATTATTGCATTTGTCTTGCCTAATAATGTAATAACTACCTCCTTAGACTTAAATTTTTCGCTTGTTCCTTGGACTACTTTCAAGAGCTTCACCACATCGTCCATGGATTCCACTTTATCCTTCGGGTTACGGGTATTATCATCCATGTCCGCGCCATCGCCGTTTACCTCATCGAACTGCTCACCAAAATAATGAAGCATGAATTTACGTCTAGACATAGAGGTTTCTGCATAAGCAACGACTTCTTGTAATAACGCATTGCCAATTTCCTGTTCTGCTACAGGTTTCCCGGACATAAACTTCTCTAACTTCTCAATATCCTTATAGGAATAAAACGCCAAACAATGTCCTTCACCGCCATCACGACCAGCCCTACCTGTTTCCTGATAGTAGCTTTCAATACTTTTAGGAATATCATGATGTATTACAAAGCGTACATCTGGTTTATCTATTCCCATACCGAAGGCAATGGTCGCCACTACTACATCTACGTCTTCCATCAAGAACATATCTTGATATTTTGACCTGGTCTTCGCATCAAAGCCTGCGTGGTAAGGAACGGCACTTACACCATTAACCTGAAGCACTTGTGCCAGTTCTTCCACTTTCTTTCGGCTTAAACAATAAATAATACCGGATTTACCAGAATTCTGTTTAACAAAACGAATGATATCGGCCTCTATGTTTTCGGTCTTGGTACGTACCTCATAGAATAAATTGGGCCTATTAAATGAAGCCTTGAATAGTTTGGCATCCGTAATACCCAAGTTTTTTATTATATCTTCTTGCACCTTGGGGGTAGCAGTGGCAGTTAATCCTATGATCGGAATGTTATCGTCTAAGCGAGCAATAATGGATTTTAAATTTCTATACTCGGGTCTAAAATCATGTCCCCATTCAGAGATACAATGCGCCTCGTCAACAGCTACAAAAGAAATTTTGACAGTTCTGAGAAATTCTATATTCTCCTCTTTGGTAAGTGATTCCGGAGCTACATACAGTAATTTAGTAACCCCATCTACAATATCCTGTTTCACCTGCTTTATTTCCGTTTTGTTCAGGGAAGAATTAAGAACATGTGCAATACCTACTTCACTAGAAATACCCCGTATGGCGTCTACTTGGTTTTTCATTAATGCAATCAAGGGTGAAACTATAATAGCAGTACCCGGTTGCATTAATGCCGGAAGTTGATAGCAGAGCGATTTGCCGCCACCGGTAGGCATAATAACGAAAGAATTGTTCCCTTGTAATATGTTCTTTACAACACCTTCTTGAAGACCTTTGAACTTAGTAAATCCAAAATATTTTTTTAGCGCGGCATGTAAATCAATTTCACCCAAACCTTTATCGTATGTCACTTTCTAATATTTCGTGAGAGGAATATCTATTGTGCAAGTAAATAAAATCATTCAAACCTTAGCTCCGTTACCAAAATATTACTTGATAGATATCTTACTAAAAGTAAGTTTCCGTAATTTTGTAGTCTTAAAGATAAGACAATCTTTTAGGAATACAATCCATAAAATTGAATAATACATTGACATCCGCACAGACAATTATTGAATTGGCGAAGCGAACTATTGAAATTGAACGTAATGCTATTGGTCATCTTGCCACGCTACTGACTACTGATTTTCCTGATGCGGCCGACTGTATTATTGCATCCAAAGGGAGGGTAATCATTTCTGGAATCGGTAAGAGCGCTATAATTGCCTCCAAAATAGTAGCTACCTTAAATTCCACTGGTACGCCTGCCATTTTTATGCATGCGGGAGATGCTATACATGGAGATTTAGGTACAATTCAAGACAATGATGTGGTCATCTGTATTTCTAAGAGTGGAAGTACTCCAGAGATAAAGATGCTTATCCCCTTAATTAAGAGAGGTAGTAACAAACTCATTGCCATGACAGGAAACTTAGATTCCTTTTTGGCAAAACAAGCAGATTATGTTCTGAATACCTATGTTGAAAAAGAGGCTTGTCCCAATGGTCTTGCCCCTACCACAAGTACAACGGCGCAATTAGTTATTGGTGATGCGCTCGCAATTGTGTTATTAAAATTAAAAGGATTCAGTAGCACGGATTTCGCAAAATACCACCCTGGCGGCTCCTTAGGAAAACGATTGTATTTAAGAGTAGCCGATATTGCAAAAAACAATCAGATTCCACAAGTACAAAAGGATACGGATATTAAACAGGTAATTGTTGAAATATCTAAAAAAATGTTAGGCGTAACTGCTGTCCTGCAAAATGATAAGGTAGTGGGAATAGTAACGGACGGAGATATTAGGAGAATGCTGAACAAACACGACAATATCAAAGGCTTATCTGCCCAAGATATTATGACCTCTAATCCTCAAACCGTTGAAATGGACACCTTGGCACTGAAAGCTTTGGAACTAATGCAGAAAAAAGGGATTTCCCAGTTATTGGCTATGGATAACGGGCAGTATAAAGGAGTAATTCATTTACATAACCTAATAAACGAAGGAATTTTATAATGGGCGATAAAAGTATTACTCCACCGAACGAGATGTCTTTCTTAGACCATTTGGAAGAACTTAGATGGCATTTGATACGATCTACACTTGCCATAGTCATCGTAGGTGTAGCCGCTTTTATGTTTAGAGGCTTCATATTTGATACGGTCATTTTTGGTCCTAAAAAAATGGACTTTCCAACATACCGCCTTTTTTGTGATATAGCTACCTTCTTAGGTTTTGATTCCGCTTTTTGTGCAGAAAAGCTCCCTTTTACCATTCAAAGTAGATTAATGTCCGGTCAATTCTCCGCACATATTTGGACCTCTATCTGGGCAGGATTTATAATAGGATTTCCTTATGTACTCTATGAAATGTGGAAATTTATAAGTCCAGGCCTTTACGAAAAGGAACGTAAAAATTCAAGAGGTTTTATATTAATCGCCTCCTTACTCTTCTTTATGGGTGTACTTTTTGGTTATTATGTAGTTGCTCCTTTATCCATTAACTTCTTGGGTACGTACCAAGTAAGTGCCGAAGTTACGAACGAATTCGACTTAGCTTCTTATATCTCCACGGTACGAGCATCTGTAATTGCCTGTGGTATTCTGTTTGAGTTACCTATCATTATTTTCTTTTTGACAAAAGTGGGCTTGGTTACTCCAGAAATAATGAAAAAGTATCGAAAGATAGCACTAGTTATTGTCTTGATTCTTTCAGCGGTAATTACACCCCCGGACGTAGCCAGCCAAATCATAGTGGCGATACCGGTTTTAATCTTATATCAAGTAAGTATTTATATTTCCAAACGTGTACTAAAAAGCGAAGCCAAAAAGGCACGTAAGGCAAAAAAAGCAAAAGCAAAGAAAGATGTCAAACCCCGTTGAGGAATTTAATGCCTATCGTTCTAAAATGAACGACAAACTTTTATCTAATAACAACAAGGTTGTTAAACGCATATTTAATTTAGACACCAACGCTTTTGCTGCAGGAGCTTTGGATGTAAAGACAAAGGAGCTGCTGGGTTTAGTAGCGTCTACCGTATTGCGTTGTGATGATTGTGTGAAATACCATTTGGAAAGCTCCTATAATTCAGGAGTTTCAAAAGAAGAAGTCATGGAAACACTTAGTATTGCCACATTAATAGGAGGTACAATCGTAATTCCTCACTTAAGAAAAGCCTACGAATACTGGGAAATTTTAGAGAATAACGAAGGTTAAATAAAAGATAAAACCTTTTGTTGACAACGAATTAGGTTTAGATTTGAAAACATGAAGCTAAGAGCTGAAAACATCATGAAATCCTACCGCGGCCGCAGAGTGGTCAAGGGTATTTCGCTTGAAGTAAATCAAGGAGAAATCGTAGGGTTGTTAGGACCTAATGGTGCCGGAAAAACAACCTCTTTCTATATGATTGTGGGGTTGATAAAACCCAATGGCGGAAGTATTTATTTAGACGACATGGAGATTACGAAATTTCCGATGTACAAAAGAGCCCAGAACGGTATAGGTTATCTGGCCCAAGAAGCTTCGGTATTTAGAAAACTAAGTATTGAAAAAAATATTATGAGTGTGCTACAGCTTACTAAACTCAGTAAAAAGGAACAGCACATGAAAATGGAGTCACTAATCGAAGAATTCGGCCTTGGTCATATTCGAAAAAGCCGAGGAGATCTTTTATCCGGTGGGGAACGAAGGAGAACAGAAATAGCAAGGGCACTAGCAACCGACCCTAAGTTCATCTTATTAGATGAACCTTTCGCTGGGGTTGACCCCGTAGCGGTAGAGGATATTCAACGTATTGTTGCCCAATTAAAGAATAAAAATATTGGTATTTTAATTACCGACCATAATGTACAAGAGACATTGGCCATTACGGAACGTTCTTACTTAATGTTTGAAGGTGGCATCTTAAAATCGGGGATTCCAGAAGATTTGGCCGCTGATGAAATGGTACGTAAAGTATACTTAGGTCAGAATTTTGAACTTCGTAAAAAGAAGTTGGATTTTTGATTCTGAAATTAAGTAGACCTCTCATTAATCTTAGAGAAAACATAGAATAACTCCGTAGCAATTTGAGTACTGCGCTCCTTGTATTTTTCAGTTTGTAGTGGGGTACCGTCAAATTCTTTAGGGTCTTCAAATGTTAGGGCTATTCTTTTTTCTGCTCCAGGTATAAAGGGACAGTTCTCATCTGCATGAGAACACGTCATCACTGCCGCAAAATTACCTTTGGGATTAAAAGAATGATCATATGTTTTTGAAAAACCAATGATAGGATGCACCTCTGCACCGCATTTGATACTATAAATAGGGTTTACCTCTTCCGAAAGTGCAAGAATATCAAAACCAGCTTGCTTCAACACCTCAGCAACCTTTGGATAAAGTGCTGTAGCCTCTGTACCACCAGAATAACAATGCACTTGCCTCACATTAAAATAGTGCGCCATAGTTTGGGCCCATATCTGAGCCATATGACTTCTACGAGAGTTATGTGTACAAACAAAGTTTAAGTTAATCGATTGACCTGAATCCTTTTTTCCCCGTATAAATTCAATTAGTGATTGGAGAACAAGTAGCCTTTCTTCTGAAATAGTACTAACATCCAGTAGAGAAATAAAATCTTGAAGTTTATCAAATAGTTCCGTTCCTTGTTTTTGCATAGGCAAGTATACAACTAATCCTTTTCCAGACAGAGACAATTACAAAACCTAACAATTTTTTAATCTCAAAACTTAAAAGTTCTCTAGTTAGATTCATAGTCCATTTTTACACAATCTCTTTTGACTATAGTTGCGCATTATAACTATATAGACTCTAGTATTTATGAATTAAAAAAAGCTGCAAAAAGCACTATTTATATTAAAGTTTAAGCAGAAAGGATAACTTCTCCTGCGATTTACATCTTATCTATCTCAATAATTTTAATTTCGGAATATAAATTCCCGCTACTATCCATTCCTTCAATACATATTTTTAATTCCTCCAGCCCAGTGTTTGGAATTTTAAAAGACCCTTGGTTATTTAAAATTTTTATTTCAGGTTCCCAGTGAACAACTCCATAGCGATCAAACAAATCACTAAAATATGTATTGTATAGCGGCGCATAAAATTCTTTCGCCGCTTCAAAACCCTTTTCCACTTTATAAGTAGAGCTGATGGTCCTTTGCCCTTTTCCTCCTGCTAAATTTAAAAAATCACCGCCTCGTCTCAAAAAGATATACAACGATTCTGTAAAACCATTTGAAACGCCAGGAACGGTCTTATTTCTATCAAAAAAATAACTCTCTATATCTTCTGTTTGAAAAATAGACAACTGGTCAAGATTAGGTTGTCTAATTCCTTCTATGAATAACTCTAACCTCCCTGAACGATAAGAAGAAACGGATACGGAGAAATTAGCCGGGTTTTCAATTACCTGATATCCTCTTGACCTTATCAAATCTAAAAGACGTGGAAAATTTAATGCCGTTTTCTCATCTACAACTTCTATTTTTCGTCTCAAAAAACTTTGAACATTAGGATTTTGCCTAGCTTTCTCCAATAATTTCTTTTGCCTTAAAACTACTTCGTCCAGTACAATAGTATTATCCTCTGCTATTAAGTCAATATTAAAAGGCGCATCTGGCATTACTTGGGAGGTATAATTATTTGGCCATGGAACAATTCGATCCTCCTTATTTTGGTTTTTAGAAATCATATAGATTTTAGGCTTAGTAAGCTTACCCTTATCATCTTTCTCAGCAATGAAGACCTCCTCATCTTGGTCTAAGAAAAAATTACCGATACTGAATTCCTTTTTACCAGGCTCAACCGTCACCTCTCTTTCCTTATGGTTTCTAGTAGGAAAAACATAGTAGGCCTTTCCATCTACATTTTCTTCGTTTAATTTTATATCTAAGGTTATTCCTCTCTCAAACTCATATTGTCTATCGGGAGAAGTGTTAAAAACAGATTTCCAGTCATACTTACTCCAACCCTGGTTAAGTAATAATAAATCCAGTTCATATTCTTTTGTAGTAGTAGTGTTTTTAAAATAATAGCCGCCATTTTCAATAAAACCATGTACATAAGGCCTTAAATAGAACGTACTCAAAATATTATCCGAGTGATTATAGGCATCTGTCCCAGCCGGAAGAATTGACGCGCTTAAATCTGCATCCGCTGAATACTGTTCAGAAAAACCAAGTTTAATCTGTAAGCTATCAGTAGTTGTTTTTATTACTGTAGCATTTACCTTAGGGTACGCTAAATTGTTAGAGTTGAAAAAAAGACGTTCCACCAATGGTTTATTATCCTCGTTAAAAATTGTTATTACATTCACCCCGGGGGGTAACCTTTCTTTAGATAGAAAAAATCCAGACTGGGTTTCCTCCTCTTTAAAATTAAAATTAATTCTTTCTGACCCGCCGTTTTTATGAATTAAGGCATAATAAGAGGCATTTGGCTTTTTAGATTTAGTATAGGAATTGGTTCCTACGATTACTGCAATACGCTTCTGCCGACTATTATTACGCACACTCAAATTAATACCTTCCATCATAGCAGTTGGTAATGGGAAAGTCTGCTCACTATTATCATTAAAGGTTACCGAAGCTCTATAACTAGAACCGAATCTCGGCATAAACTCAAACTTACCATGACCAAAACGCTCTACTGAAAATTCAGAAACTTTCTTCCCACTATTATCTAGAATTACTGCCTCCTTTATAGCAATGCCGTACCCCTCACTATTCAGTGCCTTAACCCCAACGGTATTCATAATATCATTAACTAAATAACCGCCTTCAGGTAAAAATTGAACATCATTAGCTTTAGATTCAGATGATTGAGTTAGTTTCTCATCATCAGGATCAACAATATGTAATTTTTGAATAAAACTATCATCTTCCTTAAAATTTTTCATCCAATTGGTTGCCGCCTTAATATAGAACTCGCCTGAATTAAAGGTAGAGTCGATTACAAAATGGCCATGCGCCGTTCCATTTTTAACAAGAAAAAGTTTCTTGTCCTTTTGTTTTCCCTTTTCATCGTAAATACCAACATACAAATTTGAAGTTTCGTTAAATGGAAGTGATTTAAATCTATCATACACATACCCCTTAAACCACAAATTTTCACCCACTACATAGCTGCTCTTATTTAAATGTAGATAAACTGTTTCTCTAGGAAGTTCAAAATAATCTTCCAACGCGTCGCTTGGGTCCTTGACCACCTCACCCACTTGCGAACAAACAGTTTTGGCTAGGAAAACAAATACAAGTAAAAACAAAAATCTCATAGCCTTTTTAATTTAAGAAAGTATCGGGAAAATTTAATTGATTATCCCTTTTCTTAAAAATAGTGAGAAATTTCTTTAAATCAAATAAGGAATAATTTTTCTATTGTTGGTACTTTCTTAAATTAAAGAGCCCCCAACCAAAGAACAATGCTTCTAAAATCAAGGCAGGGGTAAATGGTGTTGAAATTCCATCAAAAATGGTACTTACTATTCTTCCAAAGGAAATACCGCCCATAAATAGAATATTACTCACAGTTGCGGCATACCATAGCTTTGTTCTATAAGCACCTAATAACCAAAAGGCTCCAATACCTATATAAATCCCCATTATGGCGCGGAGCATATTGTTTAGTTCCAATGAATTCACCTGAAAATCCAAGACTATTGGCATAATATAAGAAGGATTGCCTCCATAGATGATGCCTGCACTAATAACGATGATACCGGACAAAAATAGATGTAGGTTCTTCTTCATGTTAAAAACAAACTATTTTTTGTAAAGTTTAAAATAGTACCAAGCGGCAATACCACCTAAAAGAGAAAACGTAGCTAACATCCAAAAAACGTATTGATGACCTCTTGCGCCGGGATAAGCATCTAAAAGATACCCCATAACCGGACCAGCAAAAATATCTGGGGTATAACCTACTAAAGAGATAAGACCAACTGCAGTACCTGTAAGCACCAAAGGTATACGACCACGCTCCATCACTGCAAAATAAAGAGCGCGTGTAGCATATACACCCGTTGCCACCACTAAAATTGAAATTAAGAAAAGGACCGTGGATGAATTGGAAATTATTCCCGTTGCAAACAACAAGGCTCCAATAAATGTAACGATAAAGCTAACAACTAACCAATATGTAGTTTGGGAACGGTCTGCTAATATTCCGATAAGAACTCCTACAACTGGACGAACAAATAATAAAAACGTTCCAATTTGGGCAGACTGCACCTGGTCATACAACATAACATCTTGCGCGTACAGTGATAAAATATCGGTGATTTTGTACCCCACATAGGCACAAAGAATAATCACCATTAATAAACCTACGGAAGGTAATTTTAAAACCGCTTTAATTTGCGAGACCGTAATTTTATCCAATACAATAGCTTGTTCAGAGGTCTTATCCACCCTCAGAAAGAACCAAACTAAAAAACCCACCAAAACTACGATACCCGAAGAAACTAGAATTACGTATCTGAAGGAATCTCTGCGTTCTTCCATAGTAGCTTCAGCAATTTCAGTTGTAAGGAAAATTGAAAAAATCAGCACCCCCATTGTTCCGAACAGCGCACCTACCAAACCGCGCCCTCCGTCTAAAAAACCAAAGGCCTTTCCTTGGGAATTAACACCTCCCCATACCCGAGTGGCCTTTATCATGGCCGCCCAGAATAAAAAAATGGTCGTAAAACCCCAATAACCATAGAGTGCCTTGAGTATAAAATAACTTGGAAAGCTGGCATAGACCAAACCACCAAGAGCAGTCATCCAAAGCGCCATGGCAATTAATTTTCTCGGCGGAAATTTATCCGCCAAGGGACCTCCAAAAAGATAGGAAACCAATGCAACAATACCATATACGGAAAAACAAAGGCCTAATTGTGTATTGTCCAAGACAAACACATCTAACACAGTAGGTCTAAAAACACGTGGTAATACAAAGGGTAGAATAAAAACACTTTCACCAGCTAAAATCAATAAAACAAGATAATACCAAGGGGCCTTTTGCAATTGATTCATCTTTTTTTGATAGGTATCCAAATTTCTTCCTCAGAATCAGGATCATTGTTTTTATAATTTGCTTCTAAGACTTCAAAATGAGGTCGATCGTCAAGAACATATTCAGATTTAAGAATCCACTCTCCGTAAATATATTCAAAAATACTAGGGTCTCCACTAGTCCCCTTGTAATCAAAAACTGCATAATCTCCCGCTTTTAAGATAAACCATTGCATACCTTCAGGAATATGGTCTAAGTTCTTCACTTCTACCAAAGCCCACTTGGTAAATTCGGCTGTAGGATTAAAATTTAGGTGATAATCCGGTGGGTATACCTGTAATGAGAAAAAGTTTATGCCTATTCTATGGACTATTTCAGTTCTTCGAGGCATAAAAGAGCCCCAAAGTTTGCCTGTTTGGTTGTTTACCACACTCATTACTCTAGATTGACCTATGAGCTTTTTCTCTTCTAAACGTATTATTCTTGGGGTAATCATTTAAGCTTCGGTTTTTTGAGACCATTGGTTAACCAACGAGCTTAGCACGTAGAATAAAATGATAAATGGTACTGCCAAGAATTGCATGGTTACGAGTAGCACCAAACTTACAATCAAAAAAACATAGCGTAAAGCGTTGTCTTTAAAGCCCCAGTTTTTGAATTTCAATGCAAATAAGGGAAGGTTACAGTTCAATAAAAAGGCGCTCAACAAGGTTAAGCCTATCAAAAACCATTGGTTTAAAATAATATCGCTTAGAATAGCGCTTGGATGATAAAACAAAATAAGCGGTAATGAAAGAATTAGTAATGCATTTGCAGGGGTAGGTAAGCCGATGAATGAAGAAACCTGATTCTCATCCAAATTAAATTTCGCTAAGCGATAGGCAGATGCCATGGTTATAATAAAGCCCGCGAAGGGCCAGAATGTTCGTAATTGAAAATCTCCTAAATAGGTCATACTATTCAAAATATCATTGTCCCAACCACCCATTTGCGCCAAGCCAATGAGTTGAAACATGACAATCCCAGGGACTAGACCACTTGTTATCATATCGGCAAGGGAGTCTAATTGCAAACCCAATTCACTTTTCACATTTAGAACACGCGCTGCGAGTCCGTCAAAAAAATCGAAGAATATCCCCAGTGCTACGAACAAAGCTGCAGTTTCCAACTTATTCAATACTGCAAATACTGTTGCTACGCAGCCACAAAAAACATTTAAGAGCGTTATGAAATTAGGAATATGTCTTCGCATAATTTAGTTGTTTAGAAGCAATGCTTATATCCGCTTAAAAATAATACAATTCCTTTGGTTATGCATTTTTAATTGAGAAGCTTCCTAGACTAAGGCAAGAAATAGTAATCATGGAATATCGGTTAAATCTCTTATTATTCGCATCTTTGTTCTACTATTGCTTAGAACATTCTATGTTAAAAAAATTAAACCTCTTAATAGTAATTTCTTTTCAATGTTTTTTGGGTGTTGCACAAAACGCAGGGTTATCACCACTTTCAGAATTAAGTTTGCTCACCGTGGGTACGGGAGGTGATTTAGCTTCTAAATTTGGACATAGTGCCATACGCTTACAAGACCCAAGCTTAGGTATAGACGAGGTTTATGGTTACGGGACTTATAATTTTGAGGACCCCAATTTCTATCTGAATTTTGTTCGTGGAAAACTAGATTATACCATTACACGTTATCCCTACAAGTATTTTGAACGCGGTTACATTCTTGAAAAACGATGGATTAAAGAACAGAAACTACAACTAACCTTAGATCAAAGAAAAGCTATCGTCGCCTATTTAGAGACCAACCTGTTGCCGAAAAATCGGTTTTATAAGTACGATTTTCTTTTTGAAAACTGTGCTACCAAGATTCCTGAGGTGTTTGAGAAAAACCTTGGAAATGGTTTAAATTTCGATTACACATATCTGAAAGAGCCGTATACCTTTAGACAACTAATACACCAAAATCTCAACGTAAATTCTTGGTCTAATTTTGGAATAGATTTAGCATTGGGTTCTGTTATAGACCGAAAAGCTACTCCCTATGAACATTTATTCTTACCAGCGTATGTCTATGAACAGCTAAAGCATACCACCTTAGATGGCAAACCCTTAGTCAAGGAAGAGTCGTTATTATTAGATATTCCACCTCAAAAAGATACTACACTATTTGTATTTACACCTATATTTTGGTTGGGGCTGTTACTCCTTTTAGTCGTTTATATTACCTACAGGGACTATTCAAAACAAGAGCGAAGTATTTGGTTAGATGTTTCGCTATTTACCGTGACAGGATTAGCTGGGCTACTTATTCTGTTTCTTTGGTTCTTTACAGACCATTTGGCTACTAAAATAAATTTTAACTTCTTATGGGCCTTTGCCCCCAACCTAATCATAGTATTTTATCTGTTAAAAAAACAACTACCAAAATGGTTGAGGGTTTATATCAGCATCGCCATTGGGCTTTTACTTTTAAGTGTTGTCCTTTGGCTATTAAAAATCCAAATATTTTCAATCTTACTCTGTTTTGTATTACTGGCTTTGCTTGTGAGGTATAGCTTCTTGTTATATTATTTTAAAATGCTGAAAAATCGAACTATAAAATAATCGAGCTATCGCACTATGAATTTACTTACGGTTGAAAATATTTCTAAATCCTATGGAGAACTGGTTCTTTTTGAGAAGCTCTCTTTTGGTATTAACAAGGACCAAAAAATTGCGCTTATAGCAAAAAATGGTAGCGGAAAAACTTCTATACTTAACATACTATCAGGTGCGGACAGTCCAGATACCGGTCAGGTAAATTATCGAAAAAGTACCCGAGTTTCTTTTTTGGCGCAGGAGCCACTGATGAATCCAGATCTTACTATTGAGGAAACCATATTTGCTTCGGACAATGAGGTACTTCAAGTCATTTCAAATTACGAAAAGGCACTGACCAATCCGGAGGATGCGGATGCTTACCAAAGTGCTTTCGAAGCAATGGACCGCTTTGAAGCTTGGGATTTTGAAACGCAGTACAAACAAATTCTTTTTAAATTAAAACTAGACGACCTAGGTGCAAAAGTGGGTAAACTGTCCGGGGGGCAAAAAAAACGCCTAGCGCTGGCCGATGCCCTAATCAATAAGCCAGATTTACTTGTTCTTGACGAGCCAACCAACCACTTGGACTTGGAAATGATAGAGTGGCTGGAAGAATATTTCGCTAAAGAGAACATGACCCTGTTCATGGTTACACACGACCGTTACTTTTTAGAGCGGGTATGTAACGAAATTATAGAACTGGACAACGGTGTTCTTTATCCATATAAAGGCAATTACTCCTATTACTTAGAAAAAAAAGAGGCACGTTTAGAGCAAGAATCCGTAGAACAGCACAAAACAGAATTACTTTTTAAAAAGGAGCTTACATGGATGCGCCGCCAACCTAAGGCCAGAACTACAAAATCAAAATCTAGAATCGATGATTTTAAGATTATCAAAGAAAAAGCAAGCAATCGCAGAAAAGACCACGAGGTACAGCTAGAGTTGAATATGGAGCGTATGGGTACTAAAATCATAGAACTGGTAAAGGCATCCAAGTCTTACCCCAACAAACCCATATTAGACAAATTTGATTATAACTTTAATAGAGGAGAACGCATTGGAATAATTGGCAAGAACGGCACAGGAAAATCTACCTTCCTTAATATACTTTCGGGCAGGGACAAACCAGATAGTGGAAAAGTGATTGTTGGGGAAACCATAAAATTTGGTTACTACACGCAGAAAGGAATTACTATTAAAGAAGGTCAAAAAGTAATAGACGTTATTCGTGAATTTGGGGATTACATTCCCCTTAAGAAAGGAAAACAAATATCAGCGCAACAACTGCTAGAGCGCTTTCTGTTTGATCGTAAAAAACAATACGACTTCGTAGATAAATTAAGTGGTGGAGAACGTAAGCGATTATACCTCTGTACTGTTTTGATACAGAATCCAAACTTTTTAATATTAGACGAGCCCACCAATGATCTAGATATTGTAACCTTGAACGTATTAGAAAGCTTTCTATTAGATTTCCAGGGCTGTCTTCTTGTGGTATCACATGATCGCTATTTTATGGATAAAATTGTAGATCACTTGTTTGTCTTTAAAGGCGGTGGCGTTGTAGCCGATTTCCCGGGGAACTATTCTGACTACCGTGCTTATGAAGACAGTCAGGTTATAGAGCAACGAGAACTTAAAGAAAAGACAGATTCAAGTAAGAAGGCCTGGAAAAAAACCGAAGTCACCAACAAGTTGTCTTATACGGAACAAAAAGAGTACAAACAATTGGAACGTGATATTCAAAAAATGGAAACCAAGAAGGCAACTCTTCAAGATAAGTTTACGGACACTTCCCTCTCTGGAGAAGAAATAGCCGCTCTATCTATTGAATTAGGAGAATTATCAGATACTATAGATAGGAAAACAGAACGCTGGTTTGAGCTTTCGGCTCAAATGGAAGGATAATTCCAGAAAACACTTATTCAAAAAAAAACAAATCTACGTTTAAAAACACCTTTTTTCGATAAGATGTTTTTAGCTTTGGTGTCGTTTATCGAACGAATTTTACACTTTAACCGAATAGCTGTCAGATACCGAGTAATATAGGTTTTTCGGCGAATGACCACCCTTCGAAGTACACTTGCGCCCGTTATAATAGTGTAACAAACGCAAGTCATGAAAACAATAGCAACCATCTTCTTTATCTTCTTTATCGGAATGACCGCTCAAGCTCAGAACAACACCGCTGACGTCAAAGTTGAAACTGTTGAAATGACCATAGTAACCGAAACAGCCTACGAGTTAAACTTGGAAACTAAAACAACGATTGCTAGACTATACAGACACAAAAATGCTAGAGTAAATAAAGCATTGTCATTTACTACAAAAAGAAACAAAGCTAAAATGGCTTAATTAGGATACCGACTGACTGTCGCGATTTATATGCCCATTATTTCATCCTCCTGCCAGAGTTTTGGAAAATGGGCATTTTTATTTTAAAAAAAATCAAACCGTTATACAACTTACCCAACGGTAAGACTAAAACATCGCATAACTTTTCAATGGGTTTACGAAGGTATTAGTACATTTGGGAAATTTAGAAATTCATCTAGTGTATCGTTTTTTTGCCCGAATAAAATTTCTGCTTTCCGCAACCAATCAACATGGCGTACACTCCCCTTTTATTTATCAGTTTGTTACGAAAGGGTTATATAGAAAGGGAACTAAAAATTATTCCAAAACAGAAAATGTACTTTTCAAGTGCATAGCGTATTTTAATTACACGCAAATAGACTTGGTAAATGATTCCAATGAACTAAAAATAAAATTGAATACTATTTTCCAAGGACTCAACTATAACAACATCCCTTTTGACCTTATCTACGCCGATATAACTAGCAAACCGTTTAAGTCAATAGCAACCCAAAATATTCATAATAGTAGCATGCTATTGTTAGAAAGCATCTACAAAAACAAACAGCAAACCAAAAGATGGGAAGCAATTAAAAAGTTAGAAAAAGTAACGGTTACCGTGGATTTATACTATTGCGGAATTGTATTTTTCAGAAGAGAGCAGGCGAAAGAGCATTTTAAGATTCGGATTTAATCCACTAATTTTAAAAAAGACAAGTAATCATATGAACAATACCATTTATATTGTACTAGGCATAGTATTTGCAATTTATATAGGCATTACCATTACGAATAGAAATAAATCAAGAGCTAGGAAATCCAGAAAGTTTATGGATAATTACGAACGGAAGGAAAAGAAAGAGTAGTTTGGAATTATTTAAACAATATGAGTATCGAGTAAGCTTAAATTTTTCAAGTATTTGTTATTGATACTTGAGCTTTAATTTTTTTAATGAAAATATATACTAAAACAGGAGATTCCGGAACCACTGCTCTTTTTGGTGGCACTAGGGTCCCAAAGCATCATATTAGGATAGAGAGCTACGGTACGGTAGACGAACTCAACTCTTGGTTAGGACTTATACGCGACCAGAAGATTAATGAACGGAGCAAAAATCAACTGGCAAATATACAGGATAAACTATTTACTTTAGGAGCAATATTAGCTACAGACCCGGAAAAAGCTATCTTAAAAAATGGAAAAGAGCGATTGAATATCCCAAAAATAAGTACGCTGGATATTGAGGTATTGGAAGTTGCTATTGATGAAATGGATGCTTCCCTACCACAAATGACTCATTTCATTCTTCCTGGTGGCCACACGAGCGTGTCATACTGTCATATAGCACGTACCGTATGTAGACGTGCAGAAAGAATGGCTACCCTTCTTTTCGAAAATGAGCCTTTTGACGAAGAGGTCCTCTCCTATTTGAACAGACTTTCCGATTATCTCTTTGTGTTGGCACGAAAATTGTCAAAAGAATTAAAGGCCGAGGAAATTAAATGGATACCTGAAAAAAAGGACTAATAAATTCCTAATTTCTTCGTTATCAATTTATCAATGCAAAAATTATGTTGATAACTGGATTGAAATAATTGTATTTTATCTTGGTCATGTACATTTAAAAATTATTTTTGCAAAAAATTAAAATCAAACTATTACCATGTATTGGACATTAGAATTAGCATCTTATTTAAGTGATGCACCTTGGCCGGCAAGTAAAGATGAGTTAATTGACTACTCCATCAGAACCGGTGCGCCTTTAGAGGTTGTAGAAAATTTACAATCAATGGAGGAAGAAGGAGGCGAGATTTACGAATCTATAGAGGAAATCTGGCCAGACTATCCTACGGAAGAAGACTACCTCTGGAACGAGGATGAATATTAATATTTAGATATCACAATTACTACAAAAAGTCTCCTCGGAGGCTTTTTTTTTATGTAATTTTGGCAGTCGATTAGGGAATTTTAGTTCAAAATAAATACTGGAATACCTTTTGTTGCACTCAGATGTCGGTTTTAGTTACCGACTGCAAATAATTTATTGCAAAACGATTGGAGGTTTATCATACCAATCTTCGCAATCCTAATAGAAAAATATATGAGTTTCATTAATTCCATACTAAAGGCCTTCGTAGGTGATAAATCTAAGAAAGACGTAAAAGAACTTCAGCCTTTGGTAGACCAAATAAAGTCCTTTGAAGCTAATCTGGAAAGTCTAAGTCATGATGAAATAAGACAAAAGACTATAGATTTTCAACAGAAAATAAAGGATTCCTATAAAGAGATTACAGTACAAATAGCTGCACTAGAAAAGGAAGTTCAGGAATCTACCGATATTGATAAAAACGAAGATAGTTACGCAGAAATAGATAAACTTAAAGAAGAAGCATATGCTATTTCAGAAGAGACATTAAACGAAATTTTACCAGAAGCTTTTGCCGTAGTCAAGGAAACCGCAAAACGTTTTACCAATAATGAGACCATTACTGTAACGGCCTCAGAAAACGACAGAAAACTGTCCGGAACAAAAGATTATGTAACCTTGGACGGAGAAAAAGCAGTTTGGAAAAATTCTTGGGATGCGGCAGGTAAAGAAGTTACCTGGGACATGGTACATTATGATGTACAGCTCATAGGAGGAATTGCGTTACATCAAGGTAAAATTGCCGAGATGCAAACAGGAGAAGGTAAAACACTAGTAGCCACACTACCTTTGTATTTAAATGCGTTAACGGGCAATGGTGCACATTTGGTAACCGTGAACGATTATTTAGCAAAACGAGATAGTGCCTGGATGGCGCCAATCTTTGAGTTTCATGGACTTACCGTGGATTGCATAGACCATCATAGACCTAACTCAGATGGCAGAAGAGCTGCCTATAATGCAGATATTACCTATGGTACCAATAACGAATTTGGTTTTGATTACCTGCGGGATAATATGGCGCACACGCCAAAAGATTTGGTGCAACGCCCGCATAACTATGCCATTGTAGATGAGGTAGATTCGGTTTTGGTAGATGATGCTAGAACCCCTTTAATTATTTCGGGACCTGTTCCTGAAGGGGACAGACACGAATTTAACGACCTAAAACCAAAGGTGAATGAAATTGTTCAAAAACAACGTCAGCATTTAACAGGTGTTTTAGCAGAGGCAAAAAAGCTTATTAAAGAAGGAGATACCAAAGAAGGAGGGTTTCTTTTACTTCGTGTTTTCAGGGGGCTACCGAAGAACAAGGCGTTAATTAAGTTTTTGAGTGAGGAAGGTGTAAAACAGTTGCTCCAAAAAACGGAGAACTTTTACATGCAGGATAATAACAGGGAAATGCCTAAGGTAGACGAAGATTTATTATTCGTAATAGACGAAAAGAACAACCAGATAGAACTTACCGACAAAGGTGTTGATTATATTTCTGGAGAACAGAATAGAGATTTCTTTGTAATGCCAGATATTGGTGGGGAAATTGCCAAAATAGAGCAGCAGAATCTTGAGATAGAGCAAGAAGCAGAACTCAAAGAAGAACTTTTCAAAGACTTTACAGTTAAGAGTGAACGTATCCACACCATGAGCCAGTTGTTAAAGGCCTATACACTTTTTGAGAAAGATGTAGAGTATGTAGTTATGGATAACAAGGTAATGATTGTAGACGAGCAGACAGGTCGTATTATGGACGGTCGTCGTTATTCCGATGGTTTACACCAAGCCATTGAAGCAAAGGAAAATGTAAAGATAGAAGCCCTGACACAAACCTTTGCTACGGTTACTTTACAGAACTACTTTAGAATGTACAGCAAGCTCGCAGGTATGACAGGTACGGCAATCACGGAAGCTGGGGAATTCTGGGAAATCTATAAACTGGACGTTATGGAAATTCCTACCAATAGACCTATAGCGCGTGATGATAGAAATGACTTAATCTACAAGACTAAGAGAGAGAAATACAACGCCATAATCGATGAGGTTACAAAACTGAGTCAATCTGGAAGGCCGGTATTGATTGGTACAACCTCTGTTGAAATATCGGAACTACTTTCAAAATTATTAAGCGTACGTAAAGTACCGCATAATGTGCTGAATGCAAAACTCCATAAAAAAGAAGCAGATGTGGTTGCTGAAGCCGGTAATGCAGGTATCGTAACCATTGCGACCAACATGGCAGGTCGTGGAACGGATATCAAATTATCCGAAGAAGTTAAAAAAGCAGGTGGTCTGGCCATTGTAGGTACGGAACGTCATGATTCTAGACGAGTGGATAGACAGTTAAGAGGTCGTTCAGGACGTCAGGGAGATCCAGGAAGTTCACAGTTTTATGTTTCCTTAGAAGATAATTTAATGCGCTTGTTCGGTTCTGACCGTGTAGCGAAGATGATGGATAAAATGGGCTTGGAAGACGGTGAGGTTATTCAGCATAGCATGATGACAAAATCCATTGAACGTGCACAGAAAAAAGTAGAGGAGAACAACTTTGGTGTGCGTAAGCGTCTGTTGGAGTATGATGATGTTATGAACGCCCAGCGAGAAGTAGTTTATAAAAGAAGAAGGCATGCACTGCAAGGAGAGCGCCTAAAGGTAGATATTGCCAATATGGTCTATGACACCTGTGAGGTAATTGTAGAAGGCAACAAGGCCGCTAACGATTTCAAAAATTTCGAATTTGAACTAATTAAGTATTTTTCCATGACGTCTCCTGTTTCTGAGGAAGATTTTGGAAAACTAAACGCCCAAGACATTACTGGCAAAGTATATAAAGCGGGTTACGACCATTATAAGGAAAAAATGGAGCGTAATGCCGCTACGGCTTTTCCTGTAATAAAACAGGTCTATGAAGACAATGCCAATAAGTTTGAACGTATCGTGGTTCCATTTACGGACGGTATTAAAAGTCTTAACGTAGTTACCAACTTACAAGAAGCCTATGATAGTGATGGAAAACAATTGGTAACCGATTTTGAAAAGAATATATCCCTAGCAATAATTGATGACTCTTGGAAAACCCATCTAAGAAAAATGGATGAGTTAAAACAGTCCGTGCAATTAGCGGTTCATGAGCAAAAAGACCCTCTATTAATTTATAAATTTGAAGCTTTTGAGTTATTCAAAGAAATGATTGAAAAGGTGAATAAGGAAATAGTTTCTTTTCTTTTCAAAGGGGAACTGCCTTCAGGGAATCCGAGTGAAATTCAAGAGGCACGTAATGTAAAACGCAGTAAGGATAATTTACAGACCACTAAGGAAGAAATACCCAATAGTGATGAACTTGCAGCGCAGAACAGAGCGGCAGGGAACACACAACGACAAAGACCAGCGGTAACAGAAACAATTACAAGAGAGCAGCCAAAAATTGGTAGAAACGAACGAGTTACTATTAAGAACGTGATGTCGGGTGAGAGTAAAACAGTAAAATTTAAACAAGCGGAACCGCTCATTTTAAAAGGAGAATGGGTAATGACACAAGATTAAAACTACTGTATTTAAATTCATGTTTCTTGGCTTATTTTTTAAGCATAACATAAAAATACTTTGATGAAAAGCGACCCGAAGGTCGCTTTTTTTAGTATCGGATAATCATGGTAAAGCTGTATTTCTCTCGGGTATGTTTAACTTTTTATAAAGTTTTTTGAAATATGCATAAAACATACCTAGCTTTACAATAGAAAAATGTTCCTGAAACCAAGAAATTAATTTGATTCTATGAACGATTTAAATATCGACCAAGAACGCTTAGAGGATAAGATTAAACTTATTTTAAAAGTGAATTACGTTTCTAGTGCATTGGCTATTGTTTTTGGCCTTGCTTGTTTTTTTATACTAGATATTAAAGAGATTATTCCGTATGTATTCGTAATTTTTGGTTTGCTGAACTTAACCAATACCATTTTTTTTAGAAAACACCAAAGCCTTAACTCTACCTACAACTTATCTTCCATATTAGCACTCATAAGTGCTTTCATTATAACCATATATTCTGGTGGTATCAATAGTTCTTTTATTTTCACATTGGCATTGATAGTTTTTGCGGGATACGTCACTACAAGACAATATGGTCAGATTTATCTGAATTTAATTTTCTTTTTGGTGATTTTAATTTTTTCACAAAGTATCCCAGACTTTACCTTTACTGAAAACGTTATTCCGGAAAAATCCAGAAACCTTTTTAATCTATTTTCCATTCTTTTTTCGGTATATCTACTAGGAAATATCTTCGGTAAAAATTTATTAAGAACGCACCACGCATTGTACAGGTCAAAACAAGAATTACTTGTGCAGATGGAGGAAAAGGAAACGCTGCTAAAAGAAGTGCATCATAGGGTAAAAAATAATTTACAGACCGTCTCCAGTCTGTTGAGCCTTCAATCTAGAAACGTTGAGGAAGCTAGAATGAAAACCTTACTTAAAAGCACGCAGAACCGAGTTATATCAATGGCTATGGTTCATGAAATGCTCTACATGAGAAAAGATATAGCGCATATAGAGTATAAGTCGTACGTGCAGGAACTAAGCGAATACCTTATACGCTCCATTAAAGGTTTGGACAGCAAGGTTCATTTAAAAATTGATATCCCTGATATTAAATTAGGTATCGACACTGCCATTCCTTTAGGACTATTGATTAACGAAGCGGTCACCAACGCACTTAAATATGGGTTTTCAGATGAAGAGGAAGGAGAAATATACATCGCACTAAAGAAAGAACTAGACAAGCAATATGTGCTTAATATTGGAGATAACGGTGTTGGTTTCCCAGAGACCGTTAACTACAAAAATTCCAAATCATTAGGGTTAAAACTTATCCATAACCTAACAAGACAATTAAAAGGTACCATTCAAAGGGATAATAGCAAGAAAGGAACTAATTATATCATTAAATTCAAAGAGATAAAACAACAATTAGTCCCAGCTATTTAATTTAAGGACAGGCATATTATCAAGTTCATAATAAAGCATGTTAAGTAGTTTACTAGTGTAAATAATCTTAGGATATTACTTATATTTAAACGGCTAACTCAAAAAAACCGTTTCATGTTAAAAAAATTACTCCTAGTTCTTTTCCTATCCTGCAGCACCACCTACGGTCAGGATTATTTCTTCAAAAATTTTAAACCCTTTAATACGACGGTACCTTCCCCAGAAGATTTTCTAGGTTACGGTATTGGTGAACACCATACAAGGCATGACTTAATTGTGGCCTATCTAGAGAAACTGGCAGAAGTATCGGATAGGGCTACCATACAGGAATATGGGAAAACACACGAAGGGCGTAAATTGGTTATGCTAACAATTTCTTCACCCAAAAATCAAAATAATTTAGAATCGATTAAAGCCGCTCATCTGGCGTTCACGGATCCTTCAAAATCAGTTTCCAATTATGAAGATGTTCCGATCTTCGTGAATTTAGCCTACAATGTACATGGCAATGAACCCTCTAGTTCAGAAGCAGCTTTATTATCGGCCTATACTTTTGTCGCCTCTGAAAATCCTGAAATCCTAAACTATATTGACAACGCGGTAATTTTTATTGACCCCACGATTAATCCGGATGGTCGTGACCGCCATACGCAATGGGCAAATACCTATCAAGGTTCGCCCGAAGTCGCGGACCCACAAGATGCAGAACATAACGAGTACTGGCCAATGGGTAGAACCAACCATTATTGGTTTGATTTAAATAGGGACTGGCTATTAGGAGTAAATCCAGAAAGTAGAGGCAAACTAAACTGGTATCATCAATGGTATCCTAACGTGGTTACCGATTTTCATGAAATGGGAACGCAGAGTACGTATTTCTTTGAGCCTATGAAAACTAATGGTTCGCTTAATCCTATTATGCCGAAAGAAAATTATGAGGATTTAAACACACTTTTTGGTAATGAATTTGCCAAAGCCTTGGATAGTATTGGTTCGCTTTACTTTACAAAAGAAGTTTTCGATGGCACCTATCCCGGTTATGGTTCTTCATATCCAGATTTACAGGGAGGTTTAGGACTGTTGTTTGAGCAAGCTAGCTCCAGAGGGCACAGACAAACAACAGCATTCGGAGAAATTACTTTTGCCTTCACTATAAGAAACCAATACACCTCCAGTATTACAACGGTAAAAACTGCTGTAAATAATAAAGCTTATATGCGAAAATACCAACAGCAATTCTTTAAAAGTGCTTTGACAAATGCCGGAAAAAGTAAAATAAAAGGGTACACTTTTGGAGACGCTCACGACCAAAACCGAACAAAGGCATTTGTGGACAAGCTGTTACTACATAAGATTGATGTCTATAAAACTGGTGATAATTATGTAGTACCTACCCGGCAACCGCAATATAGGATGGTGCAAACCATGTTCGAAACTTATGAGAAGTATAGGGATAGTGTTTATTATGATGCATCTGCCTGGTCCGTAGCTAACTTCTACAATATGAAATATAAGAGTACCACCACGCTAAATTTAGGTACTAAAATTACAAGTACGGATAATTTTGTAAAGGTAGCTCCAGTTCAAAAATCGAATTATGCCTATGTGATGGATTGGGACGATTACAATGCCCCGGCCGCCCTTTACTACCTGCAACAAAAAGGTATTGTTGCTTCTTCGGCCGCAAAACCTTTTACGGTAAAAACTGGAAATAATGCTAAGAATTTTAATTATGGTGCCGTACTTATACCGGTTAGTCTCCAAAAAATGGATGCCAATAAAATCTATAATCATCTGAAAGAGGCTCAAAAGAAGTTTGAAGTCCCAATGCTCGCCGTTAACACAGGACTTAATTTAGGAGGCGTTGATATGGGTAGTCGTTTTATCACTCCTATTAAGCAAACAAGGGCTGCGATGCTTATCGGTGATGGGGTCCGGTCCTATGAAGCGGGAGAAGTTTGGCATTTATTGGATAAAAGGGTTCATATGCCCATTACCAAAATACCGATGCGTAATTTTAATCGTGCCAATTTTGACAAATACAATACCTTGGTAATGGTTTCTGGCAGATATAACCTTACAGAGAAACAGCAGGCCAAGATAAAATCATGGACAAGTAAGGGCAACACGTTAATTACAATCGGTACCGCAAGCAAATGGGTTATCGACAAAAAATTAGTGAGCGAAGAACTCAACAACGTAGAAAAAGATTCATCAGAAACAGTGGTCCAAAAACCTTATGTAGATGCAGGAGAAAATATTGGGAAGGAAAGTGTAGGTGGTGTTATTTTGAGAGCGGATATCGACAATACCCACCCCCTAGCCTTTGGTTATCATGATACCAGCATACCAGTGTACAAAAACAATACGGTTTGGTTAGCTCCAAGTCAAAATGCGTATGCCACGGTAGCGAAATATAACAAGAACCCTCATATCGATGGATTTCTCACTAAAAAGAATATGGAGGAAAACGTGAAAAAATCCGCTTCGCTTATCGTAAGCAAATTAGGAAGTGGTCGTGTTGTTCTATTTGCGGACAATCCTAACTTTAGAGGCTCCTGGTACGGAACAAACAGGTTATTCCTAAACGCACTGTTCCTGGGAGATAAGATAAATGTTCCTACCGAAAATTAATTTTAGACCTAATAAATCAACGTATCAAAGCATACTAGCATGAAAAATATAACACTCTTTTTACTCCTTAGTCTAATTTCAATAGCTGGCCTTATGGCGCAGTCCTTAGAGGGAGACGGTCCACACTCGCAATTGATAATTAGAGGGGTAATGCTCATTAATGGAAATGGAGCACCTCCACAGGGACCAATAGATATTGTAGTGGAAAATAACCGTATTAAAAAAATTCAGGTAGTTGGCTACGACGGTGTACCCATAGATGAAACCAAAAGACCCAAGCTAAAGGCTGGAGGCAAGGAGTTAGATTGTAATGGCATGTATCTCTTGCCTGGCTTTGTTGACATGCACGGGCATATTGGCGGTACTGCCCAGGGAGCAGAACCCGATTATGTTTTTAAGCTTTGGATGGCACACGGTGTAACTACGGTACGCGAACCTAGCGGCAGAGGTGTTGATTTTACGATGGATTTAAAACGTAAGAGCGCTAAAAATGAAATTATTGCACCACGCATAATGGCATATACCGGTTTTGGACAAACAAGCAAGACCTTTAACCCTTTAAACGACATTCCCATCTCAACACCAGAGCAAGCACGCGAATGGGTACGGGCAAACGCCAAAAAAGGCGCCGATGGTATTAAATTTTTTGGAGCTGAACCAGAAATCATGGCGGCCGCTCTAGACGAAAATAAAAAACTAGGTTTAGGTTCTGCCTGTCATCATGCACAACTAAGCGTAGCCAGATGGAACGTTCTACATTCTGCTCGTGCGGGCTTAACCTCTATGGAACACTGGTACGGGCTTCCAGAAGCGCTCTTCGATGATAGAACGGTTCAAGATTATCCTTTGGACTATAACTACCAAAACGAACAGCATCGATTTGAAAACGCAGGAAAACTCTGGTCCCAAGCAGCAGCACCATATTCAGACCATTGGAATGCTGTAATGAACGAATTGCTAGAATTGGATTTTACGCTGGACCCTACTTTTAATATTTACGAAGCAAGTAGAGATTTACAACGTGCCAGACGTGCAGAATGGCATGAAGACTATACCCTACCCTCTTTATGGGAGTTTTATCAGCCTAGCAAAATATCGCACGGCTCGTATTGGCATGATTGGGGTACGGAACAGGAAGTAGCCTGGAAAAAGAATTATAAACTTTGGATGACCTTCATCAATGAATATAAAAACAGGGGTGGCAGAGTTACTACCGGCTCGGATTCTGGTTTCATATTTCAACTATATGGCTTTGCGTACATCAGAGAATTAGAATTACTTCGAGAAGCTGGGTTTCATCCTTTGGAAATTATTAGGTCCGCTACCCTAAACGGTGCAGAAGCTTTAGGGATGGATGACAAAATTGGTTCTGTGTCAATTGGAAAAATGGCAGATTTTGTAGTGGTGGAAGAAAATCCACTTAAAAACTTAAAAGTGCTCTACGGCACAGGAGCAATAAAGCTCACCGAAGATAACGATGTAGTACGAGCAGGAGGGGTTAAATACACGATTAAGGATGGTATTATTTATGACGCAAAAGCCCTATTAGCTGACGTAAAGAGACAGGTAGACGAAGCTAAGGCCAAGGAAAATTATACCATTCAACAGCCTGGTATCAAGGATTAAAAATTACGATAAGTACTACGTACTTTAATTGGAGTAAGTGTGTTTTTCTTAGTGCTACGCACTAAGACCTTTAATGTAATAATCGCTGAAACTAAAAATATTGATACTAACATAGGTTCCTAATTTAATTCAGTACATCAGTGTACCATTTTTATAAATCAAAGATTAGGCCAATTTTGGTCTATCTTTCTTTGCACGAAAAGATAAAGCTTTCTTTACCCTAGAATTTGGGTAACGATATAAACGTGCTATAACTTGTTCATTGAAATTTGAACTACTTTCCGCAGGGATAGTACTAGGAGTGCCAGTAACCAAAACAACCCCCACTTTAAAAGTGTCCACTTTATCATTGTTTTCTGAGTCTTGCGCAAAGGCCAAAGTGCTTGTAAAAAGAACTAAGATTGAGGTTATAACAAGTTTCATAATATCTGTTTGGGTTACTTAAAGATAACCTCAAGGACAGATAAGAATCGATGCTATATCGTTGAAATACAGCGTTTTTCGCTAACCTAAAAAATGATAGATAAATTGTAAAAAAGTATCGACAAAAGTAATTAGAGCACAAAACTTCTTACCGATATCACTTGCACTTTATCGATGAAATTCATGGTATGAGTACTATAGTTTTTTTGCTAATCTGACTAATTTATAAGTAAAGGAATGGACTAAATCAAAGACAGAAGTATGTAGAAAGGACTACCGACAAGAATTTTTCAGGAAGCCTATTTTCGTTTGCGTTTCTTACCAAAGTTTTTATCCCCACGAGTTTTTGGTTTGGTATATTTTTTTTTAATGATTCTTTTATAGGCACCACCTTGGTTCTGCTTTCTATTTTTCTCGGATTTTTCATGAAAGCTTGCACCTCTTTCCTCTTCGTTTTCTTTAAGAGGGTTTTCCCGTTCTATATGCTTAGGTCTTTCATCCCGGGTTAATTGCGTGGCAATTTCCACCGTTTCGGGAAGCCTGATCATAGTAATCTTTCTGTTCATTAATTCTTCAATCGCCACTTTTGCAGGTTCTTCTTTTGCCGTAAAAAGAAGAATGGAACTACCTTCCTTTTCTGCCCTACCCGTTCGTCCTATGCGGTGCATATAGTTTTCCGGATAAACAGGTGTATCAAAATTTATCACATGGGAAATTTGGTCTAAATCCAATCCACGTGCCATAACATCTGTTGTAACCAGAATTCGATTCTGACCAGAATCGAACTGATTTATTGAACGCAATCTATAATTCTGGGTCTTATTGGAGTGGATAACGCAAATTTCCTCATTAAAAAATTCGGCCAATTCCTTAAATAATAAATCTGCACTTCGCTTACTGGACACAAAAACCAATACTTTATGAAAAGTGTCCCTATCTTGAAGTAGATGCACCAATAAATTTACCTTGGTATAAAAGTTAGGAATAGCGTAACATGTTTGCGCTATATTATCCAAAGGTGTGCCGCTTACGGCCACAGCTATTTTTTTTACTCCTTTAAAGAAGTCGTTAATTAGCTTTTCCACATCATCGGTCATGGTAGCCGAAAACATTATGTTCTGTCTACGTTTAGGTAATAGTTCAAAAATATTTACCAGTTGAAATCGAAAACCTAAATCCAGCATAACATCAACCTCATCAATAACCAGTTTTTTTACGTTTTTTAGCTGTAATGCCCGGGTAAGCATAAGGTCGTACAAACGTGCTGGTGTAGCTACTACAATATCGGTACCTAAAGCCAATACCTCTTTCTGCTTATTCATACTCGTGCCACCATAAACACCCGTAACCCGCACTGAAGCATACTTGGCCAGTTTTTCTATCTCTTCCGCCACTTGTACTACAAGTTCCCGAGTTGGTACTAATACCAATACACGCGGATGTATCTCTTTAGAAAAAGATAGCATATTCATTAGCGGCAAAAGGTAGGCAAAGGTTTTACCTGTTCCCGTTTGCGCTATACCAACAACATCCTTACCACTCATAACTACGGGAAAGGCCTGCTCTTGTATAGGAGTAGCCTCCTGAAAACCTAAATCATCTAGGGCGTTACGCAGAGGGTTGCTAATTTTAAATTCGGAAAAAGAGGCCATAGGCGTTGTATTTATAATGCAAAGCTAGGCGGTTAAAACTTGTAATACCACAAAAACTACTATTTAATGGCTATTTCTACTTTTGTTGCCACGTTCACTTACTTAAAATAAAGTAGTAGTATTTTACATGAAAATCAGGAAAAATGATAAGGTTGATGAAATGGTAATATACTGGTTCACAGCTAACATGTACTTTTTCCGATAATCAGATTGTTAATTTTTTTTCCATAATACAATAATCAAGTCCTCCTTTCTGAAAAGTCTGGTCCGTTTCTATCATACCAAAATTTTTATAAAACCCGGTTTTATCTGCCCGGGCATTACACCATAACCAATTTACATGTCCTTTTGCCACAACATAGTTTGTGAGGTACCGCAATAGACGTGTTGCATACCCCTTACCTTGTTCTGAAGTTTTAGTAGCCAATTTTCTGAACTGCGCCTTATTACCCTCAACAAATAAAGATACCACGGCCACAATGGCATTATTTTTTAGCAGTCCAAAATGGATTCCTTCCTCATCGTTATCCAATTTTACAAAATCCAAAGGTTTGTCCGGCCACATGACCTCATGTCTCAAATTATAGGTTTCTTGAGCAGTAATCTGTTTAATTTCTATATGCAAAAAATACTGTGTTTTTAAATTTTATTATTCTTTTGGTTGACTTTGAAGTCATTATTTCCATCGCACGGTTCGCCATTCTTTCTGTTCCGCTTTAGAAAGGAAGGTCCAGGCAACGATTCTAGTGGCTTTATTTCCCGTTCCCATAGGAATAGTCTTTACTTCTTTAGCACTTACTTTTATTAATAGGTTATCAATACTCCTTAAATTGGATTGTTTGGAAACCAAAGTTGAAAACCAATAACACTTCTTTCCATATTTCCTACTCTCCCAAATCATGTTTTGAATAAATTTTAATTCTCCACCCGCATATACCAATTCACTTTTTACTCCAGAAAAATTAAGAACAGGTATACTCAATTTCTTGCCCGATAAATTTTTCACTTTCCTTCGACTTCCTTTTTGCGCATCGTCTAAAGAGGCATGAAAAGGAGGATTACAAACGGTGATATCTATAAGTTCCGTTGGAGCCAAAATATCCTGGAAGAAAGCTTTTGGACTTTTTTGGAGCCTCAAGTCTATCTTATTCTTAAGTGAAATATTAGCACTACTAATTTTCTGGGCAGATGCAATTGATTTTGCATCAATATCCGAACCAATAAAATTCCAATCATATTCTACGACACCAATAATCGGATAAATACAACTTGCGCCTACACCTAGGTCTAGACAGGTAATCGCATTTCCTATTGGTAATCTTCCAAAATTACTTTCCATAAGCACATCTGCCATATAGTGGATATAATCCGCTCTGCCAGGAATAGGCGGACACAAATTCTCATCCGGAAACTCCCAGTATTTAATTCCGTAGTAATAACTCAGTAATGCCTTATTCAAAAGTTTTACCGCAATAGGACTTGAAAAATCTATGGAAGGTAGACCAGATTTATTAGGCTTTACATAACCCTCCAAAGTTGGGGTAGTTTTTATAAGCGCATTTAAATCATATGGTTCCCTATTTCTATTACGTGGGTGTAACCTCGTTTTTAACTGCTCTTTTTTATTTACTGACATGGTTTGGTTTTATACGTAAGGGCTTAATTCACTTAGATTTCTATACGCTGCATTTATTACAAAAAAGTTCAAAATGACTATCGGCTAGTTTACACCTCACTAATTTAAAGTATAGGTTTATATTCGGGTAGTTTGGCACATCTGCCCTTAGGGTTTCGGAATTAGGCTCCATAGCATAAAAATAGAATCAAAAAATGAATCTCACTAGATCAAGTGGAAATAATTCGGGGGTTTGAGACAGTCTGACGGTCTCGTACAAGCGTCAGTTACGGGTTAATATACATAGACTTTTCGGTTTAGCACAGACCTTAGTAATTCCGAGTGGATTCAGATGTAGTCGAATCCGCTGAAATCGTGGTTATACATTGTTCTTGTTAGTGTTTTTTCACGCTGTTAATTTTCGGATAATCATAAAACTACCATAATCTCCTAAATCAATCGGAAATCTTTTAACTTTTTCCGTTACTATTTTTTGTCCGTTTCTGGTCAATTCCACTTGCCAATCACTTGAAACTGGGAAAATAATCGGTTTTGTCAAAGTCTCATTGTTCTCTGCGAAAATCAAGTCCCAAAGCTACCGATGTGTAGCTTTATCAATAATACCCTTAAATTCAATTTTATCATCAACATAAAAAGCCAAATTCTTATACGTTCGTTTTATTCCATAAAGTGCAATAAGCTCATTTTCCTTCTTTAACCGAATGATGACATTATGTGTTTCCAACTCACCAAAGATTGATAACTTTCGAGTCTCTTTATCTAGTATTAGTTCTTTTGATGAGATTTCAATAGCCGCTATATCCCTGAGCGCTATGGTGGTTTCTGCCATAATCCCATATCTTAGAAAAAGTTGGTCATCGGCGATCGCTATAGGTCTCTTGAGCATGGATTTTAAAAAACCAAAAATTTGAATACCGGAATATATACTTAAGAAAGACATGATCCACGCCGTCACGGCACTCCATTTAGCAAGTAAAATGTGAAGTACTACGGTTTCTATTGCAACGATTAAAAGAATAGCAATAAGCACCGATATCGTACCACTATTTTTATGATAGGAGAATTCCCCTTTCTTTAATTTTCTTTTTCTCCAAAATATAAAACTGTAGTAAAACACCGCGATTTCCGTAATAACAGGAATCACCGCAACTCTAGGTAAAATTTCGTAGCAAGTTTTCTTTAAGGTCGTAAAAAAATCGAACGATGCTGCTGTCTTATGTACTCTGTACTTTTTTATTGCATGGATTACGTTGAAGATTACATAGCTTAAAACAGCCAATTCAATTATTGGAAAGACCCAAACTCTAAAAAGGTTCAAATAATATTGATACTCCACAGGTATAATGAATGACCCAACGACCATACCCAAAATCAAAAAAGGAAGTACTGTGAACTTAGGGATATTGGTTCTCCTTATTAATAAGAAGTAAATGAGAGGTGCGGTAAGGAGTAAATCGAAAGTTATTCCAATTGAAAGCGGATTTGAATTTGACCTTAAGAATGAAGATTGGGAAATACCCACCATTATAGCCATAATAAAAAGCGGAACTGCGATTAAAAACAGGCTTCGTTGAAGATTTAAGGTCTTGGTCATAGTACCCGGTTTTACAATTTTATTCTTATTCAAAAACACGCTTTATCATCCATTATAGAATAATTACACATTGCTTTAAAGTTAAGATTTTTTAGCCTGATTCTCGGTAAAGAAAGCTATGTTATTGGTAGGTTATAATAGTACTCTTATAGTACTATGGCGGATAGCAAAACGAAATATGCTAATCATAAGTAAACCATTAGCGGTAATGCCGGTCGTAAGTCAAAAGTTTTACCTTGTATCTGATTATCAAAATAAAGTTCCATTACATGTTCCCCTCCAATCTTGACATTTATGTGCTCAATGGAATTGATTGCCCTAATCGTTTCTGTTTTTAGATTTACCCCGTGGGCAGTGATTACGATATTGGTAATACGCTTGGCACCATTGGGATGCCTGAAATAATTTTTCCAGCGAGAATCCTCACTGGGAGTATTCTCTAAAGCCGTTACAGTTTCAAAAGTTATTGCCTCAATCCCGGGATATACCACAAAAATAGAAGGTTCATTCAGGTATAATTTAGAATTCTCAGCTGAAAAAATACTTGACTTCTCTTCCATCCAATCCTGATGGTAACGAACTTTTTTAAAAGGAATTTTTTCAACCCTATAATCTTTTACTTTTAGGGCGATACTAAAAGGAGAAGCTTCGTTAAGGTCAAAGTTGGCTCTTTCAGTAAAATCTAACTGTTTATTTTCTACATTATTCTCCTCAAATTCCTCTTGGTCATTAACAAATATTAATTCGAGGTATCCATTCAAAAAATTAAAATATCTTCCTGCAGTTCCTTGCCCCTCATGAATAGCAGAAAGTGAATCGGGAACAGAAGTAAAACCAATCTCTGTAAGGCATTTTTTTGCTTTTGTTGGGTCTTTCACCCATATATTCAAATGATCTACATCAAAGCCAGGAGAAGCATTCTTCGTTTGACCAAAAGTTGTTTTACCATTCTTAAAATTATCGCAGGAATTAGTGAAACAAATCAAGACAACAAAAATAATACCGTAATTACGAATCTTCATTTCAACTATTTATAAAAGAAGTGTTTAGTTACCATAAAATCTGAAACTAAATCAAAAATTTCATTAGTGCATCCTTTTACGCTAACGCTTTTGAAAAAGCCAAAAGCATTTGGGTAATATCAAATGGCTTTCTTAAATGGGAAATAATCAGCTTGGAGTTTATCGCCTCATTTATTTCCGGTGTAATATCAAAACCAGTAAGTAAAAAGAAAGGAAGGTTCGGGTACATTAGCTTTGCATTTTTAATAAAGTCCATCCCGTTCATGATAGGCATCTTCATATCGCTGATTACTAATTTAATTTCCTTATCGTTTTTAAGAATGTCTAGTCCTTCAGCACCATCACTTCCGGTAATTACGTTATAATGTTTACTTAAATTTATTTTAAATAGATGCTGATTGATAACCTCATCATCAACATATAAAATTTTAGATACATCAGTCATGTTGATTTCGGTTTATGGGTAATTTTACGATAACCTTGGTGTATTCATTTTCTTCAGATTCAAACTCAATACTACCCCTGTGGTCTTTTATAATGGTAAACGTAATAGATAGACCCAGTCCTGTGCCTTCTCCGGCTTGTTTCGTAGTATAAAAAGGGTTTACTATTTGAGATATATTTTCTTTACTTATTCCAGAACCACTATCATTTATACTAATCTCAACGAATGATTCAAAACGTTTTGTTTTTACCAATATTTCGCCTTTATCAGTTATGGACTGTATAGAATTATTTAAGATATTCAAAAATACCTGATGCAGTTTACCCAGGTTACCTGTTATATTTACTTCGGAATTGGTATACTCTTTCCTTAAACGTATGCTGTCCTTTATACTAATATCTAGCATAATTAGGCAATCATCGAGAATCCTATGAATATCGCAGAATTCTTCAAAACTATCGGTTGACCTACTAAATTGACTAAGACCATCAATAATTTTCGAAGCTCTTTCAACTCCAGTATTAATGCTATTCAGAAAGAAGTTTACTTGACCATTGGTGGTTTCGTTGCTATCCTCAAAATAATTCTTAAGTCCTGTGTACCCACCTGAAATAAAATTCAAAGGATTATTTATTTCATGTGCAACACCGGCTGTAAGTATGCCCAAAGAAGCCATTTTTTCGGAGTGAATAAGCTGATTTTGGGCCTCAGAAAGTTTATTTACAGCTAACCCCAATTCCTTGTTACTAATCTCCAATTCCCTATTTTTTTGAATAAGCTCTTTGGTCCTCTCCTGCACTTTATTTTCTAGTTCTTTCTTATGTTTATCCAATCTTGTATATAGCTTCTTATGTTCGAGTTCTGCGCCGGCACGCGAAGCAAATATGAGTAATAGGGATTCGTAAGTATGAATATCGGTAATTGGCTCTTTAAACATACAGACTAAGATACCTGTAGGAACAGATTTAGAATTGAATAAAGGAATACCGGTATACGCTTCTATTTCCATATCTGCCAACAATTGGTCTTTTGGAAAAAACAGGGTTACATCCTTTTCGTAGGTACAAGCCGTTTGCCCTACTACGTTTTCACATGGAGTATATTTTAACGGATAAGAAAAATTATCCATTAGCCCCTCTTTGTTCACTAGGGTAAGTGTCGTCATTTCACTGGCATCCTCGTTCAACACCCCAATATAAGTGTAGTCCGCCCCCAATGCGTCGTTCAGCTTAATTACAATTTGTTCAAAAAAAGAATCCCCTAAGTTGTAGATCTCGTTAGAAACGGTCTCATTTATTAACGCTAATCGCTTTTTTAGTTTTACTATTTCGGGTGTATTCATCTCAGACAGAATTACTGATTTGTTCACTAAACACCTAGATACTGACTTGCATATCACTTTGACTTTAAATTACTTAATTTATAAAATCCTAAAAAACCAAATAAAAAGAAGCTCAGTCTAAATCACTATGGTACGTGAGATTTTTCTGTAGTATAAATATAAGGAAACCCCCTCGGATATCATCAATAGTTAAATGGTTTTAATCCATTTCAGAATAATAGCAAATCGTTTAACTGCTAAATAGAAAACCTCAGATGATTTATCTATATTCCGGATTCTCGAATTCCCATCGTTCTCCATTGTCCCATTCTTCCCTAGAGTTTCCATAACCGGGATAACCATTATTTGCTTTGAGCATAGTTGCTAAGTGTAGTAGATTATAGGTCATGAACGTGGTGTTTCTATTCGTGAAATCACTCTCAACCCCAACAGGCCTATCTAATTTCTCCCCTTTCCATTCTTTATCCCCATAACTGGGTCCTGGGCCTACTTTTCCAATCCATCCACAATCCGCTTGTGGTGGAATAGAATAACCTATATGCTGAAGTGAATACAATATACCCATTGCACAATGCTTTATTCCGTCTTCGTTACCAGTAACGATACAGCCTCCAACTTTACCGTAATACATGTATTGACCCTTAGCATTGGTTTTTCCACTCATGGCATAAAGTCGTTCAATAAGTTTCTGAGCTTCAGAAGATTTTTCACCTAACCAAATTGGTGTTCCCAATATTAAAATATCCGCCTCTATCACCCGTTCAAATAATTTTGGCCATACGTCTGCTTCCCAACCGTGTTCGGTCATATCGGGGTAGACACCACTAGCAACTTTGTGGTCTACTAATCTAATCTCATCAATCGTTACATTTTCTTTAGCCATAATTGCCTTAGATACTTCCATAAGACGTGCGGTATGACTTTCTTGTGGCGATTTTTTAAGTGTACAATTAATATAAATCACCTTTAAGTGACTAAAATCTATTTTATCCATAGTTCTAAATTTAAACGATTACAATACAATTAAACACAGTAATATACAAGTTTAAACATATGGCATTAGGATCAACAAAGTAACTAATTAATTTAAAAAGTTAGGGTGAGGCATCTACTGGTTCGTTCCAACATCAAATATATCACCAAAAGCTTTTTTGGTAGCTCTACTCCTTAATGGTGGTTTTTTACTGTTCCACTAGCTATTTTCCCTACGCAACACCTGTAACGGTGGACTTTTTAAGACACTGCTGCTGTTAGATAAGCCAATAGCGAGTACCAAGAGCGTTATTCCTGGCAATACCACCAAAAAGGGCACCATAGAAGGCACGAATGGCGTATCAAAAACAAAATAGGCCAACAATTGGCTACTGACCAAGGACAGCAAAATACCTACTCCACTACCCAAAAGTCCTAAATAAAGGTATTCTAACGCCGTAATTTTAAGAATCTGATTGCTTTTAGCCCCAAGGGTACGTAAAAGTACACTTTCCCGTATACGTTGGTACTTGCTATTACGAACGGAGCCGATAAGCACAATAATCCCCGTAAGAATACTGAAAAAGGCCATAAAACTAATAACCCAAGAAATTTTATCCAGAATACCTTCAACGAGCGTCAATACTTGTCGTAAATCCAAAATGGACACATTGGGGAACCGCTGCACCAACTCACGCTGTAAGCCCGCCGAAGCTTTCTTATCCGGTGCGTTAGTGGTAAGCACGTGAAACTGAGGAGCCTTCTCCAATACTCCGGTAGGGAACACAATGGAAAAATTCAACTGCATCCTTCCCCAATCTACTTGGCGAATACTACCAACTACAGTTTCCATAAGCATACCTTGTACATTGAACAATAAGGTATCTCCCAAAACCACTTGTGCGTCCCGAGCAACATTGTCCGACAACGAAATAGGTACGGGTCTGTTAAGCACTACCTCAGCACCAAAGTCGCCCGAGACCAGTTTTTCAGAACCGATCAAAGAATCCCTATAGGTTACACGAAACTCGTGGTTTAAAATCCATTTATTGATTCCGGTAGTGGTATCCAAACGAATGTCGTTCACCGAGCGTTCTTTAATCTTTTCCAAACGCATGGTAATAATAGGAATATTATCCAATACGGGCATACCCTTTGGGGTTATGGTGTTGGCAACGGCTAATTTCTGGTCCGTCTGCACATCGAACAAAATAATATTAGGGCTTTTCTCGCTAGATTCCAATGTAGCCTTCGCCAATAAAAAGTCCTTGGTAAAATACAGCGTACTTATTAAAAAGGTACCAATACCAATAGCCAAAATAAGTACCGCGGTCTGATTATTAGGTCTAAAAAGGTTCAACAGACTCTGCCTAGAAGTAAAGGTCCAAGATTTCGGAAAAAAACGTTTTACCAATTGCATAAATCCAATGGCGACACCTCCCAAAATGGCAAAGGTGAGTAAGACCACAACTACAAAACCAAAGGCAAATTTAAAGTTACCCAACAGCCAATAGGCAAAAAGGAAGACAAAAAGAACAATAATGGCAAAAACGCCCATAGTTGCCCATCTCGATTTTTCACCCGTACGCTCCTGTACACGTAGCACCGCTAAAGGGGACACATACCAAGTGCTGATAAGGGGTGAAAGTGCAAAAAGAACGGACATGCTAAGACCCAATGACAGTCCTGTGATAATAGCCGAGTAAGAGGTGTTTATCGCGACTTCAAAGGGTAAAAACTCTTGCAGTATCAGCGGAAAGGATTGTTGCAGCACCAATCCGACCAAGGTACCTGCCAGTCCGCCGAGCAAGCCCATACCCGCAATTTGAAGCAAGTATATTAGAAAGGTCTGTTTTCTAGATGCCCCTAGACATTTTAAAACGGACACCGCCTTTAGCTTTTCCTTAATGTATATATGTACGGAGCTGGCAATACCCACACAGCCTAAAAGCAGCGCAATGAAGGCTACCAGATTCAAAAACCGACCTACATTGTCATAGCGCCTTCCCAATCGTTGACTGGTGGCGGTGTGCGTATCCATATCCGCGTTCTGTTCATCCAACAAGGGGTCAACGGTTTTGTCCAGCGCGTCTAAATCGGCATCCGGGTCAACAAAATAATAATCGTACTCCAATCTGCTGCCCTTTTGCAATAGACCGCTCGGCTCCATAAAACGAAAGGGCACCATAACCGGTGGTGCTACAGAAGTTCCAATTCCCGTACTCCCTGGAGCGGTTACCAAAGCCCCTATAATGGGAAAACTTAGCGTACCTAGTTTTACACTATCCCCGGGTTTTAAATTAAACTGTAACATTGCCGTAACATCCACCAATGCCCCTCCCCTTTCTTGGTAGGTTTTTGCAGCATCGGCCGGTTCGGTTTCCAATGTACCATAGAACGGAAAACCGCCCTTTACCCCACGTACTTGCACCAATTTTGTGGCACCGTTCTTGTTAAAGGCCGCCATTGAGGCGAACTTTACTTCCATAGCATCGGCACCACCTAAAGAGTCCATTAGCTGTTGAACACGGGCGTTGGCGGGCTGGTTGCTATCAATTAGATAATCCGCACCCATAAGGGCTTTGGACTGTAATCCTATGTTATCCTTTAAGTTTTGACTGAAAGACTGAATGGACACCACAGCGGCAATGCCCAATATAATCGACGCCATAAATAGCAATAAACGTTTACCACTGGCCTTACCATCTCTCCAAGCCATTTTAAACAACCAGCTCATGGGAGTTTTCGAAGTATGCTTTAAATCGCTCAAGATACCGCCGTAGTTTCGTTAGCAATTATTTTTCCGCCCTTTAATCGTAAAATATGCTGGGTTAATTGTGCTAAATCCAGATCATGGGTTACAATGACCAAAGTAGTTCCCATTTCCTTGTTCAGATCGAATAGCAGTTTTATGACCTTTTCCCCGGTTTCCTCATCAAGATTACCTGTAGGCTCATCCGCAAATAAAATTTCCGGCGCGTTAGCAAAAGCTCTTGCCAGTGCAACACGTTGCTGTTCTCCACCGGATAATTGGGAAGGATAATGGTCGTACCTATCTCCCAACCCTACTTTATGTAACAAATTCTTGGCGTCTTTAATCGCGTGGGCGGCGCCTTGCAGTTCCAAGGGTACCGCAACATTTTCTAAAGCGGTAAGGGTTGGTAAAAGTTGAAAATCCTGAAAAATAAAACCTACTTTCTGATTGCGCAAGAGCGCACGTTTATCCTCGGTCAACTGACTTAGTTCCTGTCCGCATAATTCCACGGAACCCGTGTCCAATTTATCCAGACCGGCGCAAAGCCCTAAAAGTGTCGTTTTTCCACTCCCAGAAGGCCCCACAATGGAAAAGGTCGCTCCCTTCTCAATTGCGAAGTTGATATCGTCTAAAACTGTTAAATCCTTAGCCCCGCTCGTATAGGTTTTCCTTAGGTTACGGACGTTTAATATCTTTGTCATAAGTCATATCGTACAAGAGAACAAAATAAGGCAATGATTTTGACTTTTAGAAGCATAGCACATGGGTAAAGTATTAAAGTTTAGTTATTTTTTTCTAGCGGTATTGGTATACAGCTGTGGTGAAAATCCAAAACAAAAAGCTGCTGAAACACCTACTACGGTAGACGTAAAAGACGATGAAGCAACACTATCCGACAGCAATAAGGTGATTCTTTTCTTTGGAAACAGTTTAACCGCAGCCTATGGCTTGGAAACGGAAGAGGGCTTTCCCAATAGAATACAAGAGCGGATAGATTCCTTAGGTTTGGACTATACCGTTATTAACTCTGGTTTAAGTGGAGAAACAACTTCGGGCGGTTTAAATAGATTGGATTGGGTCCTGAATCAAGAAGTTGACATTTTTGTATTAGAACTAGGGGCAAACGACGGTTTACGTGGAATTCCGTTAACAGAGACACGGGCTAATCTGCAGCAAATGATTGATTTAGTGCGGTCTAAAAATGAAAATACTCAAATTATACTCGCAGGAATGCAGATTCCGCCTAATATGGGAGCAGCCTATACCACAGAATTTCGAAACATATTTCCCGATTTGGCAGCCAAAAACGATATCCTTCTTATTCCGTTCTTACTGGAAGGAGTTGCAGGGATTCCCGACCTGAATTTAGACGATGGGATTCATCCCACCGCCGAAGGTCAAAAAATAGTTGCACGAAACGTTTGGGAAGTGCTAGCAGAAGTAATCCAACCTGTTGAAGAAACAGAGATGGTTCTTGATTAAACCAATTTAACATCTCTCTTTCTTATTTTAAAAGTTAGGGCTCTTTTAATTCTGGAGTGTTTAAGAACAAAAACACCGGTTACCGCTGGGAGCTGTTCCTTGACCAATTTAGTTTGGTGAACAGTGGTGTACATTGGCATGGAAATAGGATTTACCTTTAGTTCCGCTTTCGTATCCTGGGCCTGGGCAAAAGCCCCCATACAGATAACAAGTAATAAAATAAGATTAGTTCGCATAGTAGGTGATTTGGGATATTGATAACTACCACATGTTCATTTTCATTTGATTTGAATCGATAACAAGTTCGTTTTTACCGTTGAAACGCAAAATTTTCGATGAGTTACACCATTTGATTCAAAAATTCTTACAAACACTCTTGTTTTTAATCCGGTTTTTTATACACTTTATCGATTTAATAAGCCTTTTCCTACATTTTATTAAAATTCTGCTAGTTTGCCGAATAATAGCATATTAAGAAACGTGCTTAATAATTGAAGAAACTAATTCGTGCGTTATTTGCGTGAAGTATATGACTTGTTATTCATATGATGTTCTTTCCGTCTCCATTTGCTGCTACAGCAACACCAAGAAAATTATTTTACTAGTAGAATACATAAAAACTTTAAAATATAAGGTGTAGCCAATGCGAATTATAACAAGACGAAACGGACTTTACATTGATTGGGCGCTTTTCTGATAACCGGTTGAGATCATCTTTTAAATCCATTGGTCCTTTCAACAGGAACCAGGACATACCGCCTTTTTAGTTCTGGTTTAAGCGACACTCCTAAAGTTTCCAACATGACCTTGATACTATTACTAATGAAATTTCTCATAATCGTTACTTTTTATCTTGTTCGTTATTAAGCCATTTTAGCTTTGTTTCTTTTTGTAGTAAAAGATAATGCCTTGGTTACTCTAGCATTCTTGTGCTTGTACAATCTAACAACCTGTGTCTTAGTTTCTAAGTTCAACTCGTAAGCTGTTTCGGTCACTATGGTCATTTCAACAGTTTCAACTTTCACGTCAGCGGTGTTGTTCTGAGCCTGAGCGGTCATTCCGATAAAGAAGATAAAGAAGATGGTTGCTATTGTTTTCATGACTTGCGTTTGTTACACTATTATAACGGGAGCAAGTGTGTTTCGAAGGGTGGTCGTTCGCCGAAAAACCCATATTACTCGGTATCTGACAGCAATCCGGTTAAAGTGCAAAAATCCATCGATAAACGACACCTACCCTAAAAACACCTTACCGAAAAAAGATGCGGATAAACGGTTAGGACATCAATCTAAACATGAGAAATTAACGCATTAAACGTTACTTGGAAGCATATCAACTTAGTTCTGATTACTTTTGATGCTCATAATCGCATACATGAAAAATACTTTTAGCAACCTAATAATCGGTCTTTTCGCTATAACGGCATTAGCACAAAATACAGTAACTAATACAATTACTGCGGAGCATATTTCCGTGGAAGGAACTAAAATAAGTTTAGTACCGCCCCCTGATTTCATAAATGCTGCAAACTTTGCTGGTTTTCAACAGAATAGCTCTGGTTCAAGTATTATGATAGTGGAAGTTCCCGCTCCATTCCCGGAGATAGGCAGAGCATTTACAAAAGAAGGGCTTCAAACTCAAGGTATGACACTCCTGGAAAAAGAGGAATTCATCATCAATACAAATACCGCCTTATTGATTAAGGGAGAGCAAGAGGCTTACGGCAATACGTATTCTAAATACACCTTGGCCTTTGGCTCGGAAAATGAGAGTATCCTAATCAATGGCACCTTCTTAAAAGCTAACGAAAATGACCTGGCCGCTGCCGTAAAGAAAACGCTGCTAAGCGTTGTTTATGATGCTGAAAAAATAATCAATCCTTTTGATACGGTAGATTTTAAAATAACTACCGAAGCAACAGACCTCGTGTTTGTAAAGAATGTAGGTCCCTCCCTTTTATTCAATAGAGAAGGAACCATCCCTTCTACTGCTTCGGATAAAGCTATTTTTATTGCTTCGAAGTCTTTTTCCGAATTAGAAATATCTGATAGAAAAAGTTATGCCGAAAACCGTATCAAACAAAATCCTATTACAATAGATAGTATATTAAGTACTACTCCAATAACAATTGACGACCTAGAAGGTTTTGAAATTATAGCTAGAGGCAAAACCAAAACGAAACAGATTGATACGAAAATCTATCAAGTAATCCTATTTTCCGATACGCTTTATTACATCTTATTAGGTTCTTCAGAAGCGGAGTATGAAAAAAATATGGCAGCCTTTAAGACAATCGCCAGAACCTTTAAGAGAAAGGTAAAAGAATAGCTATGGGCATTAAAGGACACACTAAAGCAGTTACTTTCTTGTTTTTTGTTTTTAGCAGTTCACTCATTTTCGGTCAACGCTTTTATATTGACGAAAAGAAGTTTTACATAGAGATTTTAGGTACGGAAATCACACCCTTTAATGCTTCGAATACCACACGTTTCAAGTCCAAAACATTTAAGACAGCTCACGTTCGACTTAAAATGGCAACAACCGACGGGGAATATGCCTTGTTCGACATTAATAAATTCTCTTTAATAGATGAAACCAATAAACTTAGGATAAGACCTGTAGATGTAGCCCATCGAATGGCAATGCGGCGATTAAGTTTTCCAAGATTGGCCACCGAACCATTAGAAAAACCAAATCCAGAAGTTTCTGAGGATATCTCTATAATGGACTCCTTTTATGAATATGAATTCGATGGTTATGAAATTATTGAAACGCCATTGGCTTTCGGTAAGCCATTCAAATCTCAAAGTCAGGTTACTTACTTTAGGCCTGGTACTTACCGCTCGAAAAAACTAGATTTCTATTTTCTACTTAAAAAAAGCACCTCCATAGGCGTGTTATATTACGGGGAAGAGAAAGTGGCGATTGTGGTATTTAAATAATATGAATAAAGCTTAAGCCATTTTAGCTTTGTTTCTTTTTGTAGCAAAAGATAATGCCTTGGTTACTCTAGCATTCTTGTGCTTGTACAATCTAGCAACCTCCGTCTTAGTTTCGAAGTTCAACTCGTAAGCTGTTTCGGTTACTATGGTCATTTCAATAGTTTCAACTTTGACGTCAGCGGTGTTGTTCTGAGCCTGAGCGGTCATTCCGATGAAGAAGATAAAGAAGATGGTTGCTATTGTTTTCATGACTTGCGTTTGTTACACTATTATAACGGGAGCAAGTGTGTTTCGAAGGGTGGTCGTTCGCCGAAAAACCCATATTACTCGGTATCTGACAGCAATCCGGTTAAAGTGGGAAAATCCATCGATAAACGACACCTACCCTAAAAACACCTTACCGAAAAAAGTTGCGGATAAACGGTAAGTTCCTCCTATAACTTTAGCAAAAGGTTTGGGTCGGGACAGTTCTCTTGATAGTGGGCTAAGTCTTTTTGAGCACATCCTCCGGGATAATCACCAGCAGATGCCTTCATAGCCTATGGTATGGGTAGAAAGCTTTTCTAGTTTTTCTTTAAAAGGCTTCATATTGTAAAAATAGAATTACAATCTAATTCCTTAACATATTTTAACCCTTTCTCCTGTAAGTACTTTGTAAATTGCCTACAAATTGCTTAAAGAAAGAAAAATGAAACTATTACGATTCACCATTTTATCAGTTGCGGCGCTATTTGCAACCAGCTGCCAATCTAATACGAAGAAAAGCAGTACGGCAGAAAATTCAAATCCCGCATTAGAGACCACATCAAAAAAGGAAAAATTAAGTCCACAGGATTTGAGTAAGTACGAAACTGCCTATTTTGCAAGTGGTTGTTTTTGGTGTGTGGAGGCTATTTTTGAAAGCGTAAAGGGGGTTAAGGAATCCATATCCGGGTATTCTGGAGGAAAGGAAGATAATCCTACCTATGAAATGATAGGTTATGGAAAAACTACGCATGCCGAAGCTGTGGAAATATACTATGACCCAGAGGTAATTTCCTTTACGGCCTTGGTGCAAGTATTTTTTGGTTCACATGACCCTACAACCTTGAACAGACAAGGGCCTGATAAAGGAACACAATACCGCTCAATCGCCTTTTACAAAAACGAGGAAGAGAAGAAAATTATTGAAGCCTATATCCAAGCCTTAAAAGACCAAGATGTATATGATGGGGCTCCTATTACTACCGAGGTAAAGGAATTTGAGAAATTTTGGATAGCCGAAGATTATCACCAAGATTACGAACGCAATAATCCCAATAACTCCTATATAAGAAATGTTTCTATCCCGAGATTGAATAGGTTCAAACAAAATTTTAAAGCTTTCCTGAAAGAGGATGCACATTAAGAAAATAATAGTCATTAATAAAAAAGCGTCCTTTTGAGACGCTTTTTTTATGAGCTATTACGATAGATACGGAGTAGTGCAATCAACAAAAGAAACCACTTCTACCGATACGTAAGACATCTTCTCAACCCTGATTAGTGTAATAAAAAGCTTACATGACAATAGAATTTGCTATATTTATTTATACAAACCCCAAATTTGTAAGTCATGAAACCAGTGTTTTTAGTGCTGTTCGCAATATTGTTAGTGTCATGTAACACTGCAAAAAAGAAGGCCGATACTGCAGTAATTGAAGTTCCGTATACAGTCAATGCACCTAATCTAGACGGTAAGGCCACAGAAAGCTTTTGGAACTTAATTGATTGGAACCCTTTAGATCAAAATTGGATAGGAGGTCCATATGACCATCAGGATTTTAATGGACGCTACAAACTAGCTTGGAACGAACAAGGGCTGTATTTGTTAGTTGAAATTACAGACGATATTCTCTATGACCGCACTGCCGACCCTTTAAAACTATGGTGGAACGATGATTGCGTTGAAGTTTTTGTAGACGAGGATAACTCTGGTGGTCTACATCAGTACAGCCATAATGCATTCGCCTATCACGTAGCACTGGACGGTAATGTAGTAGATCTTGCACCGGACAAGGCGCCGACATTGTATAACGATCATGTGCGCTCCAAACATCATACCGTGGATAATTTAACTACTTGGGAGCTTGCCCTAACCATTTTTGACGATTCCTATACCGATGGTATAGCGAACAAAGAAGTAAAACTTAAATCCAAAAAAAAGATGGGTTTTGCTTTAGCCTATTGCGATAACGATGAAAGTGCGGAAAGAGAAAATTTTATAGGTTCCGTATTTGTGCCGGGAGAGGATAAAAATCAAGGTTGGATCAATGCGGATATTTTTGGGACATTGGTTTTGAAGAAGTAAATTACCACAGGGCAAGTCCGCAAGGCATACGTAGGAAATAAACATTTAATTTCGAGGCAAGCCCCAAGGATATGATACGTTTTTTCGGTGCCAAAAAAATTAGTGTAGCACTACATCACTATAATCGGCATTTATGATAATAGATTTTCCACTGTTTTGCTTTAAATGAAATCCTTTGTTTACGACCGTACTTCCATTTACCGTCCTGTTTAATTGCATACTTATAGGTTTCTCAAGTTTAGAAGAATTACCCTTCACATAAATTGCCGTGGCTGTTTTTGGAAGTCCCAAATCCATCTCTGCATTTTTCAAGCTAACGTCCAACTCCTTAAAATCATCACTAAAGGCAATAATATGTAATGGACCAAAATCATTTTTGATATGGGCAGTGTTTAACAATTTGTCTATGGTTACTTCCGATGATGTAGCACTTAACTGCAAATGCAACACTTCTGCTAAATTTACATCCTTACTGTACTTTGTTTGTAACTGACCGTAATTCCAGTTCTTAACTTCTACTGGTGAATAGGATGCTTCTATATTCGTTTGATCACCGGATATAGTGGCCGCCCAAAGGCTTGAGTGCGACAAAGTCGCATTCAAGTTCTTTGTATTTTCGGCTAACTTTACTTCCCCATGTCTAACGTTCATTTTTATCCGTGTAGATTTCGGCAACTTTATTTTAATGGTTTTTTTGATCTTATAATTTTTGTTTTCTCCATCGGAAGAGAAGTAAAAGATATTAGGTTCGCTTCTCAGAGAATCCCTTCTAAAAAAGGAGTTTATAATAGTATCTTTACGCAGGTTCCGAGTAGCTCTTCTTTGATGTATTTTCTCAAAACGCTCTTCTCTCTCCTCCGCTCTTTTTTCCATTTCAGCAGCTCTTTTCTCCATCAATTCTTGTCTACGCTCCATACTTTTCTCCATTCGTTTTTCCATTTCCGCACCTCTTTTCTCCATGCGCTCTCCCCACTCCTCCAGTTTCTTTAGATGGTCTTTATCAAAACTCTTTTCAAATTCCTTCTGCCATTTCTTCATATACTTCTCCCCATCTTTCTTGTATTCGCTATAATCGAAATGAAAAGTTTTGGTCATTGGGAACGAAGCTATCTCCGCAACTTCAGGAAAAGGGACAATGTCCGCTAATTCCTCAATAAAGGGACTCATATCCGGCACTTCTATATTTAGATTTTCAAAATCAAAGTCAAAATCGTTACCAGAGAATAAACCCATACGACTAGACCGCGATGTAATTTCAATTTTTTTACTATTCCCTAAAATATCAAAAGGTTCATTCCTAAAGTATTTCTCTGCCTCCTCGTCCGTGGCTCCCTCCAAAGTTGCGGTAGCACTAATCTCTACTATATCCTTGTCCCAAGTTTCAAATTCTATATCGGCATAACTTGTATTAATATCAAGTACAGCATCTGTACCAACATTAAAGGTTTCTTTAAAAGTTTTACTTTGTTTTTGTGCAAAAGCACTACTTGTAATTCCGAAAAAGCATAAGGCAATGATGAGTTGCCTTAGCTGCATTTTAGATAATCTGTTCATTTTTTGATGTTTTTACTTGATTTAACTTCTTTTTTAACTTCTGTAATAATTGTAATCGTAACTGTAAATTCTCTATTAACGCTGCTATCGTCTGGTCATTGGGACCTAAATCGTTGAGCTCTTCATTTAAGGCTTTATACTCCGCGTTCAACTCGGCCAAACGCTCCATATAACTATCTATGAGTTCCTTATTATCGTCGGAAACCTCCAATTTCGACAGTTCCATATTAATATGGGCTACGTAATAATTTTCAACCTTTTTCAAATCTGGAGAGAGGTCCCCTAATGAAAAATCAGTATTAGTTTCCGAAGTGGTCTCTGTATCTGTAATGGTTGTAGTAGTTACCTTATCATCTTTAGAAAATTGTAGGTATCCAAAGAAACTAAGACCTACTACCAAGAGTACGGATGCCGCTATTTTTAATATGCCGAAATCAACATTTTTTTGTTTTGGAAGCGCATCGTCCAGTCTGTCTAAAAAACGTGTCTCATGACCCTCTTTTAGTTTGAACCGCTGTTCTGAACGTTCTTTTTCGAACATTTCCCTAAGATCCTGTCCCATATCGTTTTGTTTTTAATAATTCTTTTAATTGACCTTTTCCTCTTAATAATCTGGTTCTACAGGTGGTTTCCGTAATATCCAATACTTGGGCGATTTCTTTATGATCAAAACCTTCTACCAAATACATAAGGACTACATATTTATATTTTTCCGATAGTTTGTCTATCGCCTCTTTTACTAATTGAATTGAGATTCCGTCATCCACTGTCCAATCTTCTTCCACTACAGGATTCATGTAGGTTTCATCTAAAGAAACCAAATGTTGTTTTTTCGATTTCAAAAAGTCGATACACTTGTTCACTACTATTTTTTTAAGCCATGCCCCAAAAGTCACCTCACCTTTGAATTGATGTAATTTTTGAAAAGCCTTAACAAAAGACTCCTGTAAAATGTCTTCGGCATCGTTAGCGTTATTTACGAATCGCATGGCCACCACATACATTCCGTCGCAATACTGTCGGTACAGTTTTAGCTGCGCATTACGGTCGTTAGCTTTGCATTTCTCTACAACGTCAATCTGAAACATTGGTCGGTTCGGTGTTTGTTTTTAGTTGTTGTTATCTTAAGGACGAAAGAAAAAAATAGATGTTGCAAAAAACTTCTATTTTTACAAATCTTTTAAAATCTGCAATTGAAACAAGTTACGATATCCAACGAATTCATAACACTAATAGTCCTAGATTACGGGGCTACGATACAAAAACTATTAGTTAAGGGAAAAGACGGAAAATATACCAATGTAGTTGTTGGTTACAACCATCCGAGCAGATACCGTTTAGATGACAATTGTCTTGGCTCTTGTGTTGGCCGTTATGCGGGTAGAATCTCCAAAGGAGGTTTTGAACTGGACCGCGAACAATTTTTTTTACATCAAGAAGACGGGGTACACTTGCATGGAGGAAAGGAAGGTTTTCATCAGAAGTATTGGAAAATTGAAGAGGTAAGTCAAAAAGATGACCCCTTTATAAAATTGTCCTATGTAAGTAAGCATCTGGAAGAAGGATACCCAGGAAATTTAACCGTTAATGTAACCTACAAACTTGTTAATAACGCTTTACAAATAGTACATGAGGCCATAACGGACAGAAGTACGGTGGTAAACCTAACGAATCATTCTTACTTTAAGTTAGATGACAGCCCCTATGTGGACAATAATGAGTTACAACTTAATTGTCCCATAGTTTTAGAAATGGATGACAGGTTATTACCTACCGGAAACCAGATACCAGTAAGAGGTACGGAAAAAGACTTTTTGTTGCCAAGGGAAATTGGAGTACAACGTTTAGACACTCCCTTTGTGAAAGATATGGGCAGTGAAAAAGTAGCAGAACTATTTTCGCCCAAATCTGGCATATCTATGAAAGTATACACCAACCAACCTGCGGTAATCGTATTTACACCGCTAGATTTTCCAGGCATCTGTTTTGAGACTCAAAATTATCCGGATGCCCCCAACCAACCCGATTTTCCGAATAGTGTACTAAGACCTGGAGAGATTTATAACAATATTGCCATTTATAAGTTTGATTTAGTACCTTAGAAACGATACCGTTCTAATCCGAAATAGAAGCGCTAATGAAAGTTTTAAAAAAAATACTGATTACACTGCTGGTCTTAGGTGCTCTTTTCTACTTTGTGGGTATGCCTTATTTACAAGGTTATACTAAGAAATATAGTCCAGAAACTACGACCACCTATAATTTTGACAATACGGAACTTAAGGTATATTATTCTAGTCCGTCTAAAAAGAATAGAGTAATATTCGGTGCATTAGTACCTTACGGTAAGGTATGGCGCACAGGTGCCAATGAACCTACAACATTTACTACAGCAGACAACATAAAGGTAATAGACAAGACTTTACCGGCAGGCACGTATTCGCTTTGGACAATCCCCAATAAAGAGCGTTGGACAATAATTTTCAACAAAGAAGTTCCAGATTGGGGTGTCACTATTTTAAGCGGTGGAAAGGAGACTACACGTAATGAAGAGGCAGATGTACTTCAGGTAGAAGTACCCGTAAGAAAACTAGTGCAACCTCAGGAAAACTTTACGATATCATTTGAAGAAACAGAACAACTATATTTAAGTTTTGCCTGGGATATGGTTAAAGTAAATGTTCCGCTTGGCAAACTAACTCAGGGCTAGCACACGAGGCATTGATAAAAAACATAATTTTGATTTCGAAGTAAGCCTAGGGATAGTAAACCCCTAAGCGACACCAATAAATAAACCTCAGAAAGAAGCTATCATATCTCAAACGAAAGAATCTGGTAATTTGAATCCGCAGTACCATGCTGAAGCACTAGTGCGGGGTATTTTCTCTAAGGATATAGCTGCGCTAAGCAAGGCTATTACCATGGTAGAAAGCACCAAGCAACAACACCAAGAAATAGCCAACATCATTATTGAAAAATGCCTTTTCAAGAAAAGCGAAACTATTAGAATTGGCATTACCGGGGTTCCTGGAGTGGGGAAAAGTACGTTCATAGCGCGTGTAGGCAAACTACTGACTTCAAAAGGCAATCGCGTAGCCGTACTCACGGTAGACCCTTCCAGTAACCTTACCAAAGGCAGTATTCTAGCCGATAAAACACGAATGCATGAGTTGGTGCAGGATAAAAATGCCTTTATTCGACCTTCTCCTTCTGGCGACTCTTTAGGCGGTGTAGCCAGAAAAACAAGGGAAAGCATAATCCTATTAGAAGCCGCAGGATATAACATTATAATTATAGAAACGGTAGGCGTGGGTCAAAGTGAAACGGCCGTGCATAGTATGGTAGATTTTTTTCTATTACTAAAGCTATCCGGTGCCGGTGACGAATTACAGGGAATAAAGAGAGGTATCATGGAAATGGCAGATACCATTGCGATAAACAAAGCGGATGGTGCTAATACTAATAGTGCCAAACAGGCCGAAATAGCATTTAGACGGGCATTACACCTGTTCCCTCCAAAAGATAATGGCTGGGTACCCCAAGTTACAAGTTGTTCTGCCCTTGAAAATACGGGTTTAGAAGAACTTTGGTCAATTATAGAATCCTATACGCTAAAAACAAAAGATTCAGGTCACTTTGCCGCTAAGCGACAAGAACAGAATAAAAGCTGGCTTAAACAGCATATTGAAAGTAGCCTTAAAATGGACTTTTATCATAATCCGTTGGTAAAGGAAAAACTTGAAGCCTTAGAGAAAAAGGTAGTTAATGGCAGTAGTTCCCCTTTCGCTGTAGCACAGCAGTTATTACAAGCCTATAAAGAAATGAAAGCGTAATTAACTAAGTGTTATTGGTAAAACCTATTGAACATCTTAGCGATAAAAAACATAACTTTACGGCTAATTCTTATACCGACCAATGGCTATTGTTACCACTTCCCTCCTATCTGTAGTTGTACCCCTTTATAATGAGGAAGAGAACGTAGCACTTTTAACAGAAAAAATCCATGAGAGCTTAGCCGGCTACAATTATCAAATTGTCTACATCGATGATTTTTCAAGGGACAACACCAAGCAGGTGGTAAATCAACTCAAGGATGATAAAGTACATCTCATTGCGCTTAAAAAGAATTATGGCCAAAGTTTAGCATTGGCCGCAGGAATCGATTATGCAGAGGGAGAATTTATTATTACTATGGATGGTGATTTACAAAACGACCCTAGTGATATTCCTGGAATGCTCTCCTTTGCCGTTGACGGCGAATATGATGTGGTGACAGGAATACGTCAAAAGCGAAAAGACTCTTTGGTAAAGAAAATACCTTCTAAAATTGCAAACTTTTTGGTCCGTAGGGTCACCAAATTAGATATCAAGGATAATGGCTGTGCCCTTAAAGTTTTTACAAAAGATATTGCAAAGGATTTGAACCTATATGGCGAAATGCATCGGTTTATTACACTTTTGGCACATTTGGAAGGCGCACAGATAAAGCAAGTTCCCGTGAAGCACCATGCCAGGCATGCAGGTGTTTCAAAATATGGCTTAGAACGTGTTTTTAAGGTAGTTGCGGATATGATGCTACTCCTTTTTATTAGAAAATACTTTCAACGTCCCATTCATCTTTTTGGCATTTTTGGTTTCTTGATGATTCTATTAGGCGTCTTAATTAACATGTATTTATTAGTGGTAAAACTAGGTTTTGGGGAAGATATCGGCACAAGACCACTGCTCATGTTCGGGATGATGTTTATTCTGGCGGGTATACAGCTCTTCACTATCGGTATTGTTATGGAGCTTTTAATACGTACGTACTATGAATCGCAAAAAAAGAGACCTTATCGTATTAAAAAAGTTAGCATAGGTGGCAAATACGCATAAAAGTATAACTACTGTTTTAAAGGTTCTTATAAGTGCTATTCTCATCTATTTTGTCTGCACAAAAATAAATATTGGGGAAATTAGGAATACGCTAGAAAAGAGTCGACCTACATTTCTATTTCTAGCCCTTCTCTTTTTTCTGTTTTCCAAAGTTTTAGCTGCCTTTCGGCTAAATGGGTACTTTCACCAATTAGGGGTTACGCTTACACATAAAAGTAATCTTAAACTCTACTTTTTAGGCATGTTCTATAATTTGTTCCTACCAGGAGGAATTGGTGGCGATGCGTACAAAGGTTATCTGATAAAGAAAAATTTTCAAGTTCCGACCAAAAGGGTAGTCAGTGTTTTAGTTCTAGATAGGCTAAGTGGACTACTACTACTCTTTATATATGCTTGCTTGTTGATATGCTTATTAAAAAACCCAATACTGGTGGGAATGGAATATCTGTTCCTTATAGGGATCCCGCTCTCTATCCTTGTTTTCTGGTTGTTGAACAAGCGTTTTTTCAATTACGTATTGCCTATATTCTGGTCCGCTTTAGGATATTCTGCCTTGGTCCAATTTGCCCAATTAATCAGTGTCTGGTTTATTATGATGGCTTTAGGAATAACCGAAAATGAGACTGCCTATTTAGTGATTTTCTTAGTATCGTCAATAGTTTCGGTACTACCATTAACCATAGGTGGGATAGGTAGTAGAGAAGTTACTTTTTTTTATGGTGCTTCCCTCCTTAGCCTAGATGAAAATATTTCTGTAGGAATAAGTGTTGTATTCTTCCTTATAACCGCACTGGTCTCACTGCTTGGAATTTGGTACCACTTTAAAAAAGTGGATTTGAAACTGGTAGCTAAAAACCATCTTAATAAACATGTATAAGATACCTATTGTTCAACACTTTGTAACGCGTGTTCGGATTTAAGAATTTAGCCTGTAGACGGGTTATTCTAAATTGTTTTACGCTATATCTTTTATCCCAATCAATACCTGTTGCACGAAGTTCTTCTAGCTCCTTTTCATTGGCGTACACCCAAACATCCTTTTTCTTTTGAAGGTCTTTAACGGTCGTTAATTGGACGGGGTGTTGATTATAAAAGTCCAAGGCCCAAGTGTAATCGTTTCCTATTTTATAAATAGCATCAACCGGAATGCCGTTTTCCTTTACCACAGTGGCCATAGCGGAACCCCCTTGATATGCCAATAAATTGGGGTAAAAATGAAGGTTAAGTACCGTATTTAGTAAAAGCGATGCACAAACGGATACTGTAATTAAGCGAACATATCTACCCTCTCTCTTTAAGGCGTAATAAATAATGATGATTGCACCTACTAGGAAAATACCGTAGGTTACTATGCTAGTAACTTTAAAGACGAAGAAGCATAATAAGGCAGATGCAATAAACACAATAGCCAAAATAAAGTATTGCCCTGCCATAAGAAATTTGGTTGCTCTTTCTTTCTGAAAGCGATGTAAATCATATAAATATGATGCTGTTATTACTGAAAAGAGCGGAATGGTTACGTTTAGATAATGTGGCAATTTAAACTGTGCAAAACTTATTAATATGAAAACCAAAATTATACCTCCAAGCGTTAAAAACTCATATTTGGGGTTGTATTCAAACTTTAGTTTGATGAATGTTTTTGTTCTGCTCCATAAGGTGGTAAGGGACAATATGGTCCAAGGGAGAAAGACCCATAAAAAAGTATGAAAAAAGAAAAAGTAATCACTGCTATTTTTTCCGATTCCCTCGCCCGATAAACGCTCAAAACTCTGTTCCCAAAAAATAAAAAATATACCGCTTCTGTTTGATTTACCACGGATTACTTTTTCAGGGTGCATATCAAACTGATGATAATAAGCATAGAGCATTGGGCTAATCACTATTCCAAAAATCAATAAAGCAACAAGCACCTTCCAATTTAAGAAGACCTTCCATCTTCTCATATATGCCACATGGCAAAGCAAGGGCAAGCCAATGACCAATAATGCGATTTGCCCCTTGGTAGAGAATGCTATTCCCGCACCTAGTGCACCAAGTAGTATTGCCTTAATACTTCCATTTTCAATGTAGGTGGCCAATTGCCAAATAGAAAAAATAGCAAACCCGGTAAGTATAGCATCCGTACGCACATCAATAACGCCTAAAACTATAGTCTGGGCAGTCATGAATATTAGCGCTGCTAGTTTCCCCGTATGCTGGTTATATAATAGTTTACCAAGACCAAAACAACTATAAGCTCCTAATAGTGTAGCCAAGATTCCTGGAATACGGTAAGCCCAATCGTAAATACCGAACAACTTATAAGAAAGTGCAGCCAGCCAATAATGCATATGTGGCTTATCTAAATACTCGTTAGGTCCTTTGAACAAGTTCAGAAAATCATGCTCTTGAACCATGCGCATGGCCATTACAGCAAACTGGGCAGAATCATTCTCAAAAAGGGTAGCAAAAGTACCCGCGACATATACCAATACAACAAGAAGGATTAAGAACCAGAATCTTAAGTTGGATATCATAGGGAGAATTTACGAAGGGCAAAGATATATAACTTTACAAACAACCATCCCAAAAGAGAACCTATCAAAGCTCCCGTAATAATATCTAAAGGAAAATGTACCCCAATATAGATTCTGCTATAAGCTACCAGTGTAGCCCAAAGTAAAAGGACCGTAGCCATGTATTTTGCCTCTGACTTAAGTATGGCTCCAAAGAAAACCGCGATCGCAAAGGCGTTTGATGCATGTGCGGAATAGTAACTGTACTTTCCGCCGCAATAACTTTTCACCAAGCGCGTAATTCCTGATAAATCCGGGTCATGACAGGGTCTTAAACGACCAACACCATATTTGAAAAAATTACTCAATTGGTCAGATACCGTAATGAGTAAAGCGATACTAATGAGCAAAAGTGCCGTACTCTTTAGACCGTACTTTCTGTAGGAGATTAATAACAAAAATATATAGAGAGGAATAGCACTAAACTTGTTAGAGATAAATTGCCAAAAATTATCCCAAGGAGCAACACCCAATCCATTTAAGTAGAGGAATAAATCCTTATCAAAATGAAGAAGTTGCTCTAGCATTTTTATTAATCTTCGTAACGAGAGATTTCCCTATCATAAAAAGCGGTAGCCGCTTCTATAAGATTCTCGGCTTCGGACTCTAATTCTTTTTCGTCTTCTTTGGAAAACTCTTCCAACCACTCCACTTCATCATTTTCTAAATTAATGACGAATCTTGGATATTCCGTATGCACTATAAAAATTGCACTGGGGTAATCGGTATTGTCCCCTAATAAAAATTTTGGTAGTTCCATTTAAAACTCAAGTTTACTATTAATTAGCAATCAATTTTTTCGTCAAATAATTGAATCGAATATACAACATAATGGCAGAAGCCGTTAAGCCGGTCAGTAGTCCCAACCAGATACCTACACTTTTAAAATCGGTATAAAGCCCTAGATAATATGAAATAGGAAAACCGATCAACCAGTAAGCTATAAAAGTTATCAGTGTAGGGATCTTCACATCTTGCAAACCTCTCAAAGCACCTAGAACAACAACTTGGACTCCGTCAGAAATCTGAAAGAATGCTGCCACCAGTAACAGTTGGGCGGCTAGATAAATTACTTCGGCATTATCCGCAAGATGCTGGGTATCGTTTGCATCTAAATATAGGGTAGGAAACCAATTTCTCCCCAATAAAAATAATATCGCAAATATAATTTCTAACAAAAAAGTAAGAAAGAAAATTGATTGTGCTATCCTACGGAGTTCTTTGAAGTTTTTCAATCCTTTTTGGTTTCCCACGCGTATCATTGCGGCTACACCAAGGCCCATTCCAAACATGAAGGTCATGCTACTTAGATTCAGGGCTATTTGGTTGGCGGCTTGTGGGTTCTTTCCTAAGACACCACTTAACCAAATCGCTGCCGTAAAAATTGCTACTTCAAAAAACATTTGTAACGCCGATGGAAAACCCAACGAAGCAATCTTATTGATAACCCTTCGTTCTATATTTTTAAAATTAAAAGCGGTCACGTAATACCGAAACTTCGTTTTACTCCTTAACAATAACCAAATATAGACTACCATAATTATTCTAGCTGCCAAGGTACCTATGGCGGCACCGACAATTCCCCATTCAGGAAAACCAAGCGCACCGAATATTAAAAGATAATTAAGGACTATGTTCACCACATTTGCAATAACCGTTGCATACATAGGATATTTGGTCTGTGACAGCCCTTCTGAAAATTGCTTAAAAGCCTGAAAAATAATTAATGGAACTAGAGAAAAAGCAACAATATCTAAATAAGGTAAAGCCAAGTCCACGACCTCGGCAGGTTGCTTCATTAACGACATAATAGGTTTGGCCAACAAAATCAATCCAAACAGTGACAATCCTAAAAAAGTGCAAAGTAGTAAACCGTGTTTCAAGGCGCCTTTGGCGTTCTCTCTATTATCGGCGCCATCAGCCTCAGCTACCAAGGGAGTTATAGCTGTAGAAAAGCCTATCCCCAAAGACATGGCTATAAAAACAAAACTATTACCCAAGGATACGGCAGCTAGCTCAGCGGTTCCTAACTGACCGACCATAATATTATCCGCGAACTGAACAAAAGTATGCCCAAGCATACCTAAAATTACAGGTACGGAAAGCTTTATGTTATAAGAAAATTCTTTGGTATAGTTTTGAAACAAAATAACTGTATTACGAAGTCAAAGATACTTCTAAAAATGGGTACAAGTTTTAAATTATAAGTTAGCGTTTATGTACTAGCTTTCATCTGTTTTCTTCGCCGCTTCCCAATAGATATCCATTTCTTCAAGTGTCATATCTTGCAACGAAACTCCTTTTTTCCGAGCTTCCCGTTCTAAATACTGAAAACGTTTAGAAAACTTCTTATTGGTACGCTCCAATGCATTTTCAGGGTTAACACCCAGAAAGCGTGCATAGTTTATCATAGAGAACAACACATCACCAAACTCCGATTCAATTTTATCTTTATCCCCGACTACTACTTCCTCTTGTAGTTCCTCCAGTTCTTCCTTTACCTTTTCGAATACTTGACGCGGTTCTTCCCAATCAAAACCAACACCGGCTACCTTATCTTGTATTCTACTTGCTTTGACCAATGCAGGCAGACTTCTTGGAACACCCTCCAAAACACTTTTCTTACCCTCCTTAAGTTTTATTTTCTCCCAATTCTGTTTTACCTCTTCTTCATTGGCCACTTCTACATCTCCGTAAATATGTGGATGCCTGTTTATGAGTTTTTCACAAATACCGTTCGCTACATCGCCCATATCAAAACTATTTGATTCTGAACCAATTTTCGCATAGAAAACAATATGTAAAAGCAAATCTCCTAATTCTCCTTGAACTTCTTTTAAGTCGTTGTCTAGAATAGCATCCCCTAGTTCGTAGGTTTCTTCAATCGTAAGATGTCTTAAGGTCTGCATGGTCTGCTTTTTATCCCAAGGACATTGTGCTCTCAGCTCATCCATAATGGTAAGTAAACGGTCAAACGCCTTTAGCTGTGCTTCTCTAGAATTCATTGTTCAAAAATTTAGCTAAAAATACGAATAGCAAGTTTCTTCTGCGGATTATTGCTTCTCCTATTTTAATGAATTAAAAAAGAATAAGGTTTCGGATAATGTTAAATAGAACCTAAGCATAAAATGGACTGTTTATTAAAGGTAATCCTGCTACAACCAAGTTAGCGAACCCTTGGATATGAATTGTTTTCATTACTTTTAAAATTACTAGCGTTATCTCTATTCATTGTTATATAAAATATTCAAGAGATTTTAAACAAATGATTTGTTAGGAGTATTTGAGTTTTACTCTATCATTGAAAGCAGATTATTTAAGCTGACTATTAACCAATTTAATTGCCTATGAATTCACGGAGAGACTTTCTTTTAAAATCTGGTATATTTTGCACTGGAGCCCTAGTGGTACCCAATATTTGCTTAGCGACTCCTGCAAAAGACGTCTACGGCGTACAACTCTATTCTTTCAGGGATGATATGGCAAAAGATGCAAAAGGAACCTTACAAAAAATTGCGGATTTAGGAATTAAGGAGATAGAATCTGCAAAATCAGCCAAAGGTCATTATTACGGTCTTTCGCCAAAAGAAATGAAAGACACCTGTCAGGAATTGGGTATGAAGTTAAAGAGTGGGCATGTACATTTAGATAAAGATTTTGAGAGAACCATGGAGGAGGCCGCGGCGGCTGATCAAGAATATCTCATCTGCTCCTCCATGCCTTCTAACGGACAGAATGTTGCTAATTACAAAAAAGTAGCCGATGCTTTCAATAAAGCAGGAGAGGCCTGTGAAAAACTAGGAATCAAATTTGGTTATCATAATCATGAATATGAATTTGAATCTGATAACGGTCAGGTACTATATGATATTCTTATGGATAATACCGAGCCAGACCTAGTGCATATGGAGTTAGATTTAGGTTGGGTTATTATTGCCGAAAAAGACCCTTTACATTACTTTGAAAAGTATCCGGGAAGATTCCCGCTGTGGCATTTGAAGGATATGGACATGGTAAAAGAGGAAAGTACGGAGTTTGGTAAAGGTGGTCTGGACATACCATTAATGATGCAGTATCGGAAATTATCCGGAGTAAAACACATTTTCATAGAACAAGAAGAATATACCAATAACCCAATCGATAGTATGCGCCACAATATGGATTATTTAGCTAAACTTTGAATAGTTACAGCTAGGCAACCAACCTCATTACACTGAATTTATTAGTAATAAGAATAGGTGTTAAATAATTCAGGTTACTGTGAAATATCCTTAAACTACTGCTTTGTATATACAAAGCTCAAAAAGCCCGGAAGGTTTTCTCCTTTATTTTCAGTTAAAGTGTCCCCACTTAAGCTAAAATCTTGAAAGTCGGAAGAATTCAAAGACAAGGTATTTCCTGTATTACTCCAATTACCGGAAAAGGAAAGAGAACTACCACAATTAATAATATAAAGGTCACCGGTTATTGGTGTTACATCTATATCAACAATTGTTGCGCTCCAAGTATTATTACTATTTATGGTCAGGAGACCGGATAAACATGGTAGTTCATCAATCAGATTGGTTGAAGAAGCACCATCCTCATTTACATCTTGAGCAACGCTAACGTTGACCGCCGTTAAATTCCAAGCCCCAATTGCCAAAAATGAATCTGGAATAACGGGAGTTCCACCATCATCAGATGAACAAGAAAATAATACCGTTAGGATAATAAAAAAAGTACTGAGCCTTTGAATAGACATTTTCATAATTTTTTTAGTAAGATTATACTTTTTTGATAAAATAAAAAATATCATAAGTTAATTTAAGTCAAAAGATTTGATGCTACATCAATAGCATGAAATATTCTAACGAAAGTAAAGCGCACATTGGTCATTTTAATCAATTCATTTTTTTATCTTAATCCACCAAATTAAAATAATGAACATTTATATTTTTGAAGTTATCGGTACGGGAATGTTAATGCTCATCGGTAATGGCATTGTTGCTAATCTAGTTTTAAAAGGCACAAAAGGTCCTGATCTTGGATGGGTGGGAATCTCATTAGGTTGGGGTATTGCTGTTTTTATTGGTGTTTTTATCTCTGCAGATATAAGTGGCGCCCATCTTAACCCTGCTGTAACTATAGGTTTAGCCGCGGCAGGCAAATTTTCTTGGAGCCTAGTTCCCGGTTATATTCTAGCTCAAATACTTGGGGCTATGATAGGTAATATCTTAGTCTGGTTGGCTTACAAAAAACAATATGATGCAACCGAAGATTCTGCTGCCATATTGGCCACCTTTTCCACAGCACCTGCTATTAGGGACCCCTTTTGGAACGTAATCACCGAGGCCATTGGGGCATTTTGTTTGGTATTTGGTGTTTTTTATATCGCTAGCGGTTCTATAGATGGAGAAACCATTTCTTTAGGCGCTATTGATGCATTACCTGTTGCCCTCTTAATTATGGGTATAGGTTTTGGAATTGGAGGACCTACGGGTTACGCTATAAATCCAGCTAGGGATTTTGGGCCGCGGCTACTACATGCAATTTTACCGTTAAAAAGCAAAGGTACCAGTGATTGGTCCTATGCTTGGATTCCTATCCTGGGACCTATTATAGGCGCTTTATTAGCAGCTGGAGTTTTTGTGCTGATACCTTAGAAATAAATAAAAAAGTCTTTTATGAAAACGATACTATCCTTAATTACCATATCGCTCATGGCCTCTAGTACCTGTGCTCAAAATGTTATACCTATTCCTCATAAAACTGATAAGAATATTACGTGGAGCAGTGATGAAAAAGAATATTTTTCCGATATATGGCAGAACAAAGTGGTCACCAATGTATCGGAACCAACAATGGAGTTGTTTCAGCCAGAAAATCCTAATGGCACAAGTGTTATTATAGCTCCGGGGGGTGGGTTATATGCTCTAAGTATTGAAAGTGAAGGCACGGCCGTAGCAAAATGGTTGAATGATAAAGGTATCACCGCGTTTGTACTTAAGTACCGATTAGTCCCTACAGGTGAAGATGGTGTCCAAGAAATCACGGTAGAGGGAAATACCAATCCCAAAAGAATCGGTGAACGAGTAGCGCCCGTTTTGCCGTTATCCATAGCAGATGGTCTTTCCGCAATTTCGTATGTTAGGTCAAATGCGTCCGCCCTTAAGTTAAATCCAAATAAAATAGGTTTCATGGGATTTTCTGCGGGTGGCGCAGTTACAATGGGCGTAACTTATAATTACAGTAAAGCTAACCGACCAGATTTTATAGTTCCTATATATCCTTGGACTACTGTTTTACCAGTACAAGCCGCACCTGAAAATGCTCCACCAATGCTAGTAATCTGTGCTTCTGACGATCCCTTGGGACTCGCAAGCGGAAGCCTTGAATTATATGCTTCTTGGTTAACTGCTCAAAAATCGGCAGGCTTACATATGTATTCCAAAGGCGGACATGGGTTTGGTATGAAAGAACAAGGGCTACCCTCTGATGATTGGATACAGCGCTTCTATGATTGGGCATTGGCCGAGGATATTGTATCATCCTCGGAATAAACCCTCATGCTACTTAAGCCAACATTTGTCGAAAATGATTTGATTAAACCTTTAGTTCCTCTTTTTTTGACCTTTCAACACATTTTAATGAGAAATTTTTTAACGCTTTTCCTTTTAATAACTACCATTTCGCACGCACAAGAAAACATACCTTTTGCTGAGGAAGTTGCTGCTATTTCGGTTAAATATGATACCATTTGGGATAGTTCCAAAGAAACCATCGTATTTACGGGAAGCTCAAGTGTTAGGCTCTGGAAAAGTTTAGAAGAATCCTTTCCAGAACATCATATAGTTAACACAGGTTTTGGTGGTTCACAAGCATCCGATCTATTATTACATTTAAACAGCCTTGTATTAAAATATAAGCCAGTGAAAGTTTTTATCTACGAAGGTGACAATGACATTACTGCAAAAAAGAAACCCAAAAAAATTATTCAAACGACCACTGCAATTATACAGCAAATAAGAAATCAAAATCCCAACACTCAAATAGTCATTATTTCTGCAAAACCCAGCATTAGCAGATGGAAACTTCGAGGCAAGTACAAACGTCTTAATAAAAAGTTTCAACGTTTGAGCAAAGACGACGCTTACTTAAGCTATGTAGATGTTTGGAATCCCATGCTCGATGGAAGAAAATTAAAGACTGATATTTTTATATCCGATGGGTTACATATGAACCAAAAAGGCTACGATATTTGGTATACCGCAATGAAAAATTTAGTAAACGATAATAAATAATACATAATGACAAAACACTTTTTAACCAGATGTATTTTTTTCTTGGCATTGGGCATTACGGTCATAGCCTGTCAAAAAGAAGAGAAAAAAAGAATACCCATGCCAACTACAGATATGAGTAAGGTTAGTTTGATGCCTAAACCCGTCAAGACCGTACCAACGCATTCTGCTTTCGCCCTGGATCAATTTACGGCAATATATACCAGTAAAGGTGCCACTGGCTTTGAAGAGGTAGGAAAGTTTTTAGCGGGAAAACTAAAATCTAAAATAGATTTAGAAATTCCGGTGAATCAAGAAACATCAAATATAGTTGAGCGTATCATCTATATAAATCAATCGGACAGTATAGAACTTGATGCTCCAGAGGCGTATCAACTTTACATCAATCAAGATTCCGTAATACTGAACGCGAATACATCAGAAGGAGCATTTAGAGGAATACAGACGTTAAGGCAACTTGTACCCGAAACCAGCAATGATACTTTAGCGGAACAGTCTATATGGCCGGTTCCTACAGGAAAAATAGTGGATAATCCAAATTTCGCCTACCGAGGTGCAATGTTAGATGTTGCCCGACATTTTTTTAGCGTAGCAGATGTAAAAAAATACATAGACCTTTTATCGTACTACAAAATAAATGTTTTACACCTCCACTTATCTGATGATCAAGGCTGGAGAATAGAAATAAAATCATGGCCAAAATTAACAGAAGTTGGTGGCAGCACAGAAGTTGGTGGTGAAGCAGGTGGTTTTTTCACCCAAGAAGATTATAAAGAAATTGTGCGTTACGCCGCAGAACGGTATATGACGATTATACCAGAAATTGACATGCCGGGTCACACCAACGCTGCTTCGGTTTCCTATCCTCTTTTAAATGGAAACGGTAAAACACCCAAATTATATGAAGGCACCCATGTTGGCTTTAGCACATTCGATACTAGAAAGGACACCGTTTATGCCTTCATAGATGATGTTGTACGCGAAATTGCCGCAATTACACCGGGACCGTATTTTCATATTGGAGGAGACGAAAGCCATGTTACTAAGAAAAATGATTATATCTATTTTGTAAACAGAGTAGAAAAAATAGTTCAGAAGTATGGGAAACGCATGATTGGATGGGATGAAATAGCCTTAGCGGATATTGACTCTACATCTATCTCTCATTGGTGGTCTAGCGAAGAAAACGCAAAGAAAGCCGTTGAAAAAGGGATGAAGGTAATAGTTTCACCAGCAAAAAAAGCCTATTTGGATATGTCTTACGACTCAGATTCAAAACATGGTTTGCATTGGGCAGCATATATTCCCGTAGATACTGCCTATGTTTGGTCGCCAGAGGAATATGGAGGCATTCCTTTTGCGAATATTTTAGGTGTTGAGGCGCCACTTTGGTCAGAAACAATAAGTAATATTGATGAATTGGAATATTTAGCCTTTCCACGGGTTATTGGTTATTCAGAATTGAGCTGGAGTATTCCCGAAAATAGGGATTGGGAAGATTATAAAGTTCGATTGGCAGACCAAGCGCCCTTCCTAGACAGGATGAACGTAAAATATTACCCCTCTCCTCTTATAGATTGGAAAAAAAGCAAATACCGTTATGAAACTATAGAAAAGGATTAATAAAAAAAGCCTCGACATTTTGTCGAGGCTTTTTTTATTATTCTAGTTTCCACCTATTCTTCTGATGCGTCGTTATTAGAATCATCAGAAAAATCTGCCATGTTTTTGGCTACTAAGATATTGTACCACTGTATTATTTTTTTAATATCACTAGCATATACACGGTCCTCATCATAGTTTGGGAGCACTTCAAAAAAGTATTCTTCCAACTCTATTTTTGGAGCTTTATGACTTATTGAAGTCTTGGCGCCTTTTTCTTTCACTTGAATATTAAGAAAAACTTCACGTAAGGGAAGCTCCTCTTCTAGGGTATAGATAGCAATTTCTGAGAGGACACTTACATTGCTGCGTAGGCCTACACTTATTTTTTTTCCATCTAAGAGTGACTCTGCCACAAACCCAGATCTGGTTTGTGTAACAAGTTTGTATAAGCCAGGTTTCCCAGCAACGGATAATATTTTTTCCAATCCCATGAGCTACACTAAAATTTTAAGCGACAAATATTATATTTTTCTATTGATAAACGGAAGGATTTAACGTCCTTTTTTTTGATTTGGAAAACGCATGCGATAATCTACATTTATTTTACCTTTTGAAATATTGGTTAACCTACCTTTTATAAGTCGTTTTTTTAATGAGGACAGCTTATCCGTGAAAAGCACACCTTCAATATGGTCATACTCATGTTGAATAACTCTCGCCAAAAGACCATCATAAATTTTGGTGTGTGTTTTAAAATTTTCATCTTGATACGTTATTTTAATAGTATCCTTTCTGTTTACATCTTCTCGAACATCAGGTATACTAAGACAACCTTCGTTAAAAGGCCATTCCTCCCCAGTTTCCTCCTCTATCTCCGCATTTATAAATACCTGTTTAAATCCCTTTAATTGTTTTTGCTCCTCCTCCGTTAACTCATCATCGTCTGCAAACGGTTCTGTATCCACCAAAAAAATACGCACCGCTAAGCCTATCTGTGGTGCCGCAAGACCAACTCCGTTGGCATTATACATGGTTTCCCACATATTAGTAAGCAGGTCATTCAGGTTAGGATAATCTTTATCTATGTTAGAAGCCACTTTTCTTAGCACCGGGTCGCCATAAGCTATTATAGGTAAAATCATTTTTTATTGTTTAAATCTTGTTCTTGTTATACTATAGGTATTCAAATAATTGACAATATCAAAATACAAAAAGCTCAGCTTAAATCTTTTTTTTCCATTTGGCGGAGCACCTTTCTTTTTTGATAAATCTTGAATGAACTTTATATGCTCGCGATTACTTAAACCTTTTAGTTTTTTAAAAGAAAAAGATATCTTGTTCTTAAAGTCTAGTTTATGGAAAGCCGTTATGTCATCATCGGTAACCCGCCTTCTGTCACAAATACTGAAGAAATAATTGTCCTTATTCTTAAATTTCAGCATACGTTCTTTTCTTCTAGACCATTTTTCTGTGGCCTCTTCGGGACTTTCATAATGCTGAAAATGTATTTCTATATCGTCTAGTACACCAATAGGATAATCGTTATAAGCCTCAGGGTACTTAGAGATTTCGCAAAATTTCAGATCCAATTTCATATACCTATCAAAATCGTTCAGTAACTTCATATAACACGGTCCAAATAAAAATAGCCCTACGAAAGGTGTATTGTAAGGTAGTCCCAACCATTGATAAACCTGACCTCCCCAGCAATTTCGGCTTATGAGAACAAATTCCTTATTCTTCAATCTAGAAATATCCTTGTTTTGGTAATAAGAGCTAAATGCATGTCTTATTTTTCGTTTCAAGAAAATTTCTAGTCGCTGTAACATATCCAAATTAAGTTCTTTCCAAAAAGGATTGAAGAATAATGGTAGCGCTTATTTCGTCTACCAAAGCTTTATTTTTACGTTGTTTCTTGCCCATTCCGGCATCCAACATACTCTGAAAGGCCATTTTGGAGGTAAATCTTTCATCTTGCCTGTGTATTCTTATTTCTGGGTGGTTAGTCACCAATTTATCCAAAAACGGTAAAATTAAAGCTTCCGACTCCGATGGCTCGTTGTTCATCTGTTTCGGCTCTCCTACTACAAAATCCGTAACATTCTCATCTGTTGTGTATTTTTTTAAGAATGCAAAGATGTCGTCTGTAGCTACAGTAGTAAGGCCAAATGCTATTAAACCCATTTCATCCGTAACCGCAATTCCGGTTCTTTTTAAGCCATAATCAATAGCGAGGATTCTTCCCAATTTTAATTTTTGGCAAAAATAAAGTATAATTTGTTATATGTGTCTTCAGTACGAGTGAATTCCTCAACTTCAACCTATATTTGACAAAATTTTAGGAAAGATGACGGATTTAAGAAATACTATAGAAAAGGCTTGGGACAACAGAGACCTTTTAAAGGAAGACGATATTCAAAAAGCAATTAGGGAGGTTATAAATTTAATCGATCTTGGTGAATTACGTTGCGCAGAACCTACAAGTGATGGGTGGCAGATAAACGAGTGGGTAAAAAAAGCAGTAGTACTTTATTTTCCCATTCAAAAAATGGAAACCCTGGAAGCTGGTATTTTTGAATACCATGATAAAATGCCTTTAAAAAAGGGATATGCGGAGAAAGGCATTCGTGTTGTACCCAATGCAGTAGCAAGACACGGTGCATATATATCACCAGGGACTATTTTAATGCCCAGCTACGTTAACATAGGTGCTTATGTAGATGAAGGAACCATGGTAGATACTTGGGCCACAGTAGGTAGCTGTGCCCAGATAGGAAAAAATGTACACTTAAGCGGAGGTGTGGGTATTGGAGGCGTATTAGAACCATTACAAGCATCACCAGTTATTATAGAGGACAATGCTTTTATAGGCTCTAGATGTATAGTTGTTGAGGGAGTACATGTGGAGAAGGAAGCAGTTCTGGGAGCCAATGTAGTTTTAACGGCCTCTACTAAGATTATTGATGTTACCAAAGAACAGCCGACCGAATTAAAAGGTAGGGTACCTGCACGTTCAGTTGTTATACCAGGGAGTTACACAAAGAAATTTCCTGCGGGAGAGTTTCAAGTGCCCTGTGCATTAATTATTGGGACAAGAAAGGAAAGTACAAATAAGAAAACATCATTGAACGATGCATTGCGGACGTATGATGTTGCAGTATAATTTTTTGTAAGAAATTTATACAGGATATACTTTTTTGCTTTTTTTTTAGTTATAACTTTGTTAAACTATCTAAGACAATCCTACTTACCAATTGTATGACTAACGTAGCAGAAAAGATATCGGCCTTAATTATCACCTATAATGAAATAGGATACATAGAAAAATGCATTGAGTCCGTTTCTTTTGCAGATGAAATAATAGTTGTAGATTCTTATAGTACGGACGGTACTTATGAATATCTTTTAAATCACCCTAGAGTTAAAGTTGTTCAAAATCCATTTGAAAATTTTACTGCTCAGAAGTCTTTTACGCTTAAACAAGCTTCCAATGATTGGGTATTGTTTCTTGATGCGGATGAAATTGTATCAACGAATTTAAGGGACGAAATAAAACGTACAGTTAACAAGCAACCGGAAGAAGTAGCTTTTTGGTTTTATAGACAGTTCATGTTCCAAAATGAAAAATTAAGATTTAGCGGTTGGCAAACCGATAAAAATTATCGTCTTTTCAGAAAAAGTAAGACTAAGTTTTGTGACCGTAAAATAGTCCATGAAACACTAAATGTAGAAGGAAAGTCTGGAATTTTGAATGAAAAGCTTATTCATTACTGTTACAAGAATTACGAAGACTACAAAGGTAAAATGCTTAAATATGGCAGACTAAAGGCTATAGAGTCTTTTTACATGGAGAAGTCTTTTAACTATATGCTCATGTTCATTAAACCTACATGGAAGTTCTTTAACCATTATATCCTAAGACTTGGGTTCTTAGATGGGAAAAAGGGATTTTCTGTTTGTTACCTTAATGCCCTTGGTGTATTGGAACGTTTCAAAGAGCTAAAACGGCTAGAGCAGAAGAACGAATTGGCATACTATTTAGTAATGCCATAGAAAGTCCAAACACGCTTTTCCCTTTTTGTATTTTTTCTTATCCCCACATTTTTAGCAATTGATTCCGGCGTCTTATACCCCCTTTTGTGGTCTAAGTGCACACAAACAGCACTATATCTTAGTTGTTTGGATTTAATGCCAAAGTTAAAAAGTCGCTCCCCAAGCTCTCTGTCTTGCCCACCATACTGCATGCGTTCATCAAATCCGTTTATATTGAGAATATCTTTCTTCCATCCAGACGAGTTATGCCCATTCCAGCTTGCGTTAGTTGGGGTTATCCAATTTAATAACTTAGAAATAAGACCATTAGCGGTAAGCTTATTATTTTTAAAGGTCTGAGGGATACCTTTTTCCTTTAGCCAATTGATGTTGAAACAATTTTGCTTCTGAATGTCTTCTAAGGTTATCAGTTTTGAAATATTCATAGGTAACATATAGTATCCTCCAGAAATGAAATAACCTTCCTCCTTATTGATGTAATGCACCTGCACAAAATCCTCTCGGGGTATGCAGTCACCGTCTGTCATAATAATATAATTAGCAGAGCAGGACTCAACAGCTTTATTCAGAATTCTAGACTTTTGGAAGCCATCATCTTCCTGCCAAACATGTACAATTGGGTAGAAAACTTCCTTGGATAGCTGCGTTATCAAGTCTTTGGTGGCTTGCCTCGAACCGTCATCCGCTATGACCACCTCAAAATTCTTAAAAGTTTGCTGGTTAAAACCCCAAAGCACCTTTTTTAACCACTCTTCAGCATTGTAGGTACTTACGATTACACTTATTTTAGGAATATCAATGGTGTCCTTCATAATAGCACAAAAATATAAAAGTCTTCCAGTATCTTTGAATCAACCTTAAAATAATGATTAAAAAAAAGAAAATAGCACTAATAGAACTTACTTCGTATCATGAAGAATGTCTATATAGTCAAATACAATTTCTTATCAAAAGTAATTATGACCTGACCCTAATTCTTAATCCCAAAAATAACAGTAATATTGAGTTCTATGGGGTCGCTAGGGAAAACATTATTCTTTTCAATCCAAGATCTTCCTCTTTTATACTCAAAAGAATCACTAATTGGTTTTCATTGTACCGCTTCATAATAAAAAGTGATTTTAAAAAGGTAATCTTCAATACTGCCAGTTCTAACAAAGAGGTTATTGCCCTGACCAAATACTTACCAAAGCGCATAAAGTGTTATGGAATTATTCATAATCTAAAAAAACTTAACCGTAGCACCTCCCAAAAAATCGTTAGCCAAAGGATTACCGAGTATTATGTACTCAACGATTTTTTAACCAATTCAGCGGACATAGAAAATGACAATATTAAACTTAGTTCTTTTTATCCTATCTTTTTTCCACAATACGATTCAGAACAAGTACCTAAGAACAACAATCAAATATGGATTTGCATACCGGGCGAACTTAATTACAAAAGAAGAGATTATGAAGTGATTTTAAACGCCCTATCTTATTTAGCACCCACAGATCATCTAAAAATAATTCTTCTTGGTAAAATGGACTATAAAAAACCGGACACCGTTCAGTTTCTAAAACATGCCGAACAACTTGGTCTTCTAAAGTATTTGGTGACTTTTGACAACTTTATACCCAATACGGTCTTTCATGAATACATCAAAAAATCTGAGTATATCATGGCACCAGTTTCGCTAACCGAACAAAACTATTTAGCGTACAAAATAACAGGAGCTTACAATCTTGCCTTTGCCTATAAGAAACCGCTAATATGTCCTAAAGAACTAATCGTAATACCTGATTTACAACTGACCTCGTACTTTTACGAAAATGCAAAAAACCTTTCACAGTTATTAGAACAAATTAGTGAAGGCACATTAAACCCAAAAACATACTATGATAATCCTAAGTGGAGTTTTAAAGCACAGCAAAAAAAATATTTAGACCTATTAGAAAACTAATAAATGAAGAAAACTGATTTTTCTTTAGCACTTAAAGCGTGTCATAACATATTAGAGAATGGTGGCATCATACTCTACCCTACTGAAACATCATGGGCCATTGGTGGCGATGCAACAAATGAGAAAGCCATAAATAGCATACGCAATTTAAAACAAAGTAGTCCTAATGAAAGAATAATTAGCATGGTCGCTAATGACGCCATGTTAGAACGGTATGTTGCCACCGTACCAGACCTTGCCTACGATATCATGGATTTAGCAACTAAGCCAACAAGCATAATTTATGACAGCCCAAAAGGGTTTGCTAAAAATCTCTTAGACGTGGACGGTTCCATAGCTGTACGCGTAACAACCGATAAGTTTTGCAGCTATTTAATAGGGAGATTTAAAAAACCGATTGTTGCCGCTTCGGCGAGTATCATGGGTAAACCCGTGCCAAAAAGTTTCAAAGAAATAGATGCCGCTATTTTAGCAGGTGTAGACTATGTGGTAAATTTGCAACAGGATATAAAAATTACTAATCCCTCATCCATCATTAAATTAGGTAACGATGGCACGGTCAAGATTATTCGTCAATAACAATATGCAAGAAAGCCACGAAGAAGCTTTAACAGACCCAATATTTTCAGTTATTTCAAAAGCTGCTGATGAACTCTCAGTGGAGTGTTATGTCATCGGGGGTTTTGTACGTGATTATTTTTTAAAAAGGGGAACGGCAAAGGATATTGATATTGTTGCCGTGGGCAGCGGTATAGCCTTAGCCGAGAAAGTTGCCGCTAAACTGGAGAACAATCCACAAATTTCGGTCTTCAAGAATTTTGGAACGGCCATGATCAAATACAACGACATTGAACTGGAATTTGTAGGCGCGAGAAAGGAAAGCTATCACAGAGATAGTAGAAAGCCCGTTGTAGAAAATGGCACCTTACAAGACGACCAAAATAGAAGAGATTTTACCATTAATGCTTTAGCATTATCTTTAAACAGTGAAAATTTTGGTGGATTACTAGATTCTTTTGATGGTATTGCCGATTTAGAAAAGAACATCATACGTACACCATTAGAACCAGGTATTACCTACTCGGATGATCCATTGCGCATGATGCGTGCTATACGCTTTGCTACACAACTTAATTTTGTGATTGAATCAGCATCATTACAGGCGATTACCGATAACAAAGAACGTATAAAAATCATATCCAAGGAGCGCATTGTTGATGAGTTGAACAAAATAATGCGCTGCAGCACACCTTCTAAAGGTTTTGCTTTATTGCATAAAACAGGCTTACTAGGTCTGATACTTCCAGAATTAACAGCCTTACAGGGCATTGAAGAAATAGAAGGTCAAAAACATAAGGACAACTTTTGGCACACTTTAGAGGTTGTCGACAATATTGCCATAGCTACGGATAACCTATGGCTTAGATGGGCCGCACTATTACATGATATTGGCAAAGCACCGACAAAAAGGTTTCATAAAAAAATTGGTTGGACCTTTCACGGGCATGAATTCGTTGGTTCAAAAATGGTCTACAAACTCTTCAAAAGGTTACGGCTTCCTTTGAATGAAAAGATGAAATACGTACAAAAATTGGTATTGATGAGTTCCAGACCCATTATTTTAGCTGAAGAGTATGTAACGGATTCAGCAGTGAGAAGACTCGTTTTTGATGCCGGGGAAAACGTTGAGGATTTAATGACACTTTGCGAAGCGGACATCACCACCAAAAACCCTAAAAAACAAAAACGATACAAGAACAATTTTAAAATTGTTAGAAAGAAAATCATTGAGGTAGAAGAGCGCGATAGAATACGTAATTTTCAGCCTCCCATTAGTGGCGAGGAAATTATGAAGGCTTTTAATTTAAAACCCTCTAAGGAGATAGGAATTATTAAAGAAGCTATTAAAGAAGCTATTCTTGAGGGAGAAATACCCAATGAGCACAAAGCTGCAAGGGATTTTATGATGAAGAAAGGGGAATCTCTTGGATTATCTTAGTTAATAAAGGTCATTTTATCTACAAAAAAATCCTTTCATCGGAACAAGTCTTGTTGTTACACCGCTGTAAAACAATCATTAACATTAATTCAACCCGAAACGCTTACCACTTGACCAAATTCTAGATAAACAGAATAGAGTAACTTTTATTTTTGGCGTACTAATTTATAGTAGACGCTAATTAACCTAACCATGATTATAAGGGATTGCTTTAAAATAAGTTCAAAAGCCTTTTTAAAAATTACATCTGTATTATTTTGCTGTGTTTTTATTCAGTCAACTTTTGCTCAACAATCTTTAGACCTTAGGAACCCCATAATTAATACTGGTAATTCTTTAGAGGTAGGAACTCAATATAAGTTTTCAAACGTTACTACAATTAATAACGGAATAGCAGTAGACGCCTTAGTAACAATTATAGGTTCACAGGCTTGCTCACTATTGTCTTTTGATGACAATACTTCAGTTCTTTCTACAGGAATTTCAGATTTTAATCCAATCATTCAGTTGAACGACAATGAAATTATAAATGGTTCACAAGATGGTGCCTATATAGATTTTCTTTTTGAATTTGTACTTAATTCAAATAATACCGTCGCAGTAGAGCTTGATTTGGAAGTATATACCTATGATATAGATGGTGATGGATTCGATTTAAGAGAGTATGTAGTTATATCAGGTTTTGACACATATACTACAAGTAACCCCACTAATCTAGAGTACTTCCCAGTAGGTAGGTTTGAAGCTAGAACAAATGAGACCAATGAGGATATAAATGATAATGAAGCCTATGTGGCCAGAGCGGAATTTTTATCTGAAACAAGTACCTTTAATTATAGAGCAGGAATACTAAGGGATAGTGGAAATGGTAATACGGAAAGGCTTGTTGGGCTAGCCTTTCAAACAATTGCTATTTCCAATCCGCAAACTTTCGATATTGATGATGACAATGACGGAGTCGAGAATAGTTTAGATCAATGTCCAGGATTTGATGATAATCTTGACTCTGACAACGATGGTATTCCAGATGGCTGTGATTTTGATAGTGATGGAGATGGGGTTGACGATAACACCGAAGTCACTAATGGTACAGACCAGAATAATCCGTGCGATCCTACCCAATCCACAGGTTACACAGGTTTTGATGGAAGCAATCCTGTATGGAGAGCGGCAGACTGCGATAACGATGACGTACTCAACGGTGAGGAATTAGATAACGGAACGGACCCCTACTCCATTTCCGATGATACCGATGGGGACGGTATAAACGATGATACTGAAATCGCGAACGGAACCGACCAGAACAATCCGTGCGATCCTACCCAATTCACAGGTTACACAGGTTTTGATGGAAGCAATCCTGTATGGAGAGCGGCAGACTGCGATAACGATGACGTACTCAACGGTGAGGAATTAGATAACGGAACGGACCCCTACTCCATTTCCGATGATACCGATGGGGACGGTATAAACGATGATACTGAAATCGCGAACGGAACCGACCAGAACAATCCGTGCGATCCTACCCAATCCGCAGGTTACACTGGTTATGAAGGGAGCAATCCTATATGGAGAGCGGCAGACTGCGATAACGATGACGTACTCAACGGCGAGGAATTAGATAACGGAACGGACCCCTACTCCATTTCCGATGATACCGATGGGGACGGTATAAACGATGATACTGAAATCGCGAACGGAACCGACCAGAGTAATCCGTGCGATCCTCTACAAAATCCAAGTTATGAAGAATTTGATATTACCAATCCGGTGTGGCAATCAGCAGACTGCGATGGCGATGGTATTAATAATATAACTGAAACTAATGATTCGGATAATTCAACAAACCCCTATTGCGACGGGGAATATGTTTCAGAAGGGGGAACTCTAGTAACCTCCTTTGGTTTCAATAGTTCTCAATTTGCAGATGGAGCACCTGATGGGGTTTTTACTAGTAATTTTTCTTCATCCGCAGATTTTCTAGAATTATCCTTTAATACAGTACCGTCAAATTCTGAAATATGTTTAGTTCTAGGTTTTAATAATATTAGTGGAGAAGTAGTATTTAATTTAAATGGCGCCTTATCAACAATCATAAATCCTAATGGTTCAATAAACTTTAACCCTCAAACAATTTGTATACCGGTTCTAGAACCAGGAGAACAAACATTAATAATTACTGAAAGTGGCCCAGGTGCCCTAAGAATAGACGGCTCATTTTATTCAAGCTGTATCCGTAGAATAGATACTGATGGGGACGGAATAAACGACGCTATTGAAGTTGCAAACGGAACCGACCAGAACAATCCGTGTGATCCCGCACAACAAGCAGGTTACACTGGTTTTAATGGCGGTAATCCTATTTGGAGAGCGGCGGACTGTGATAATGATGGTGTACTCAATGGCGAGGAATTCGATAACGGAACGGACCCTTATTCCATATCCGAGGATACCGACGGGGACGGCGTAAACGACGCTACTGAAATCGCGAACGGAACCGACCAGAACAATCCGTGTGATCCCGCACAACAAGCAGGTTATACTGGTTTTAATGGCGGTACTCCTATTTGGAGAGCGGCGGACTGTGATAATGATGGTGTACTTAATGGCGAGGAATTCGATAACGGAACGGACCCCTATTCCATATCCGAGGATACCGACGGGGACGGCGTAAACGACGCTACTGAAATCGCGAACGGAACCGACCAGAACAATCCGTGTGATCCCGCACAACAAGCAGGTTATACTGGTTTTAATGGCGGTAATCCTATTTGGAGAGCGGTGGACTGTGATAATGATGGTGTACTCAATGGCGAGGAATTCGATAACGGAACGGACCCCTATTCCATATCCGAGGATACCGACGGGGACGGCGTAAACGACGCTACTGAAATCGCGAACGGAACCGACCAGAACAATCCGTGTGATCCCGCACAACAAGCAGGTTATACTGGTTTTAATGGCGGTAATCCTATTTGGAGAGCGGTGGACTGTGATAATGATGGTGTACTCAATGGCGAGGAATTCGATAACGGAACGGACCCCTATTCCATATCCGAGGATACCGACGGGGACGGAATTGATAATGATACGGAAATTGCAAATAACTTTGACCAGAACAATCCGTGTGATCCCGCACAACAAGCAGGTTACACTGGTTTTAATGGCGGTAACCCTATTTGGAGAGCGGCGGACTGTGATAATGATGGTGTAATTAATGGCGAGGAATTCGATAACGGAACGGACCCCTATTCCATATCCGAGGATACCGACGGGGACGGAATTGATAATGATACGGAAATTGCAAATAACTTTGACCTAAACAATCCGTGTGATCCATTTCAAAAAGCAGGTTACAATGGTTTTGATGGGAACAACCTTATTTGGAGAGCCGCGGACTGTGATAATGATGGTGTACTCAATGGCGAGGAATTCGATAACGGAACGGACCCCTATTCCATATCCGAGGATACCGACGGTGACGGAATAAACGACGCTACTGAAATCGCGAACGAAACCGACCAGAACAATCCGTGTGATCCCGCACAACAAGCAGGTTACACTGGTTTTAATGGCGGTAATCCTATTTGGAGAGCGGCGGATTGTGATAATGATGGTGTACTTAATGGCGAGGAATTCGATAACGGAACGGACCCCTATTCCATATCCGAGGATACCGACGGGGACGGCGTAAACGACGCTACTGAAATCGCGAACGGAACCGACCAGAACAATCCGTGTGATCCCGCACAACAAGCAGGTTACACTGGTTTTAATGGCGGTAATCCTATTTGGAGAGCGGCGGACTGTGATAATGATGGTGTAATTAATGGCGAGGAATTCGATAACGGAACGGACCCCTATTCCGAAGGTATAATTTCTGACCCTTTAGATAGTGACGGGGATGGTATTACGAATATTCAGGAAGAACTAGACGGAACAAACCCAAATGATGCCTGTGATTCCATAGGAGGATCTCCTCCATTGGATGTAAACTGTAACAAACCAACTATAGTTTCAGATTTACTTGTCCAAAAAACCAATAATGGGCGGTTCCTAATAGAAAATATTGAACGTTTTCAAGACAATACCGTGAAAATTTATAATCGATGGGGGGTGTTGGTTTTTGACGCCAAAGGTTACAATAATTCTTCCATTGTATTTGAAGGTATTTCCAATGGTAGAATAACATTACAGCAAAGTGAGGATCTTCCCTCTGGCGTATATTTTTACGTAATACAGTATAGCGACAATAACAAGTCGGAAAGTATTACAGGCTATTTATACATTAATAAATAAGCCTTAAAGAAAAGCAGAAGATGAAGTCAAAAATAATAATAGGCCTAATTGTCACTTTAATATCCATCTATAGTAATGGACAGCAAGACGCGCAGTATACTCAATATATGTATAATACCCTAGCCATTAATCCCGCTTACGCAGGTAGTAGAGGAGTGCTAAGCTTAGCTGGTTTATACAGATCTCAATGGATTGGTTTAGATGGTGCCCCTGTAACTCAGACTTTCAACATTCATTCCCCTATTGGAAACAGAATTGGTTTAGGTCTATCAATCGTAAATGACGAGATAGGAAACGGCACAAATCAGGAAACGTACTTTGATGGGTCTTTTTCCTATACAATTCCAGTTTCTGATAAAGGTAATCTAAGCTTTGGTTTAAAGGCTGGAGGAAATCTTTTGAATATAGACCTTTCAAGACTTAGAACCATAGACACTTCTATTAACTCAGGTACGGAAGTTGTTGTGGATAATAGGTTTTCACCAAATTTTGGTTTTGGAATATACTATTATACCCAAAAGTTCTACCTAGGATTATCGGCCCCTAACATATTAGAGACAGAATATTTTGATACATCTGGACAAAATCAAAATCTGATTGCTGAAGAACGTCTAAACTATTACCTAATTACCGGTTTAGTACTAGACATCTATGATTACTATAAATTTAAACCTGCCCTATTATTAAAAGGAGTTGCCGGTGCACCTTTACAAATCGATATTTCCGCCAATTTTATGTACAGAAATAAGTTTACACTAGGTGCTGCATATAGATGGGACGCCGCTTGGAGCGCATTGGCAGGTTTTCAGCTATCAACTGACTTAATGCTGGGAATAGCTTATGATAGAGAAATTTCAACCCTTGGTAGTACCTCATTTAATAATGGATCAGTAGAAGTATTTCTACGTTATGAACTTTTAAGTAAATCAAAATCTAAAATAAGAGGTAAATACGGAAAAGTGTTAACACCTCGATTCTTTTAAACTTATACAGATGATATTCAAATACAGATTAACCATAGGATTTCTTTTTGTTTGTCTTTTCGTTGTAGCCCAAAGTTCAAAAATGAGTAAGGCCGAGGAAAATTTCGATGAATTTGCCTATGCAGATGCTATTGAAGATTATGAAGCATTAATAAACGAGTATTATACAGATGTAGAAGTGTATAGAAAACTAGGTGATGCAAACTATTTCAACTCAGATTACGAAACAGCGGCAAAATGGTATCGCGGATTGTATATGACGGCTAATAAAAAATTGGACCCTGAATATTTATATCGATATGCGCAAAGCCTCAAGTCACTTGGGAGATACGATGAATCTAATAGGATATTACTCCAAATGAAAGATACTGCATTGAGGGATATTAGATTAGAAAAGTATCTGGAAAAGCCAGATTATTTAAAGGAAATAGAAAATGTTTCTAATCGGTATGAAATTTACAATGTAGATTTTAATTCTGAGGTATCAGATTTTGCGCCTGCATTTTACATGGACAAAATTATATTTTCATCCGCACGTAAGGTTAAAAAAAGAAAGACGAAAATACACGGATGGAATAAAATGCCATTCCTAAATCTATATGCTACCAAATTTGATACAATAAACAAAAAAAGTTCCCCAATAGAGTATATAAATGACCTAAGCTCATTGACACATGAGAGTTCCGCAACTTTTTCTAAGGATGGTAAATCGGTCTTTTTCACTAGGAATAATTTTAAAGATGGTAATTTCGTTAGAGATACTCTGGGAGTTAGCAGACTTAAAATTTTCAAAGCAGAACTTGTAGCGGGTACCTGGCAAAACATCCAAGAACTTCCCTTTAATAGCGATCAATACTCCATAGCACATCCGTCCTTGAACCAAGATGGCACTAGGCTTTATTTTGCCTCAGATATGCCAGGAACCTACGGTAACTCAGATATTTTTTATGTTGACATATATCAAGACAAAACGTACGGAAAACCTATTAATTTGGGAATCGAAGTAAATACGGAAGGAAGGGAAACTTTTCCATTCATTTCTCCGTCCAATATACTTTATTTTGCTTCTGACGGACATCCAGGTCTGGGCGGACTGGATATTTTTGCCGCCAGCAGTAGGGCTGGAGAAAAAACCAAAGTTCTGAATATTGGAAACCCTGTAAATAGCGTCGCTGATGATTTTGCCTTCATTTTTAATGAGACGAATGTTAGAGGGTATTTCGCATCAAATAGATTGGGAGGTCAAGGCGGTGACGATATTTACTATTTTGAAGAGACCATACCATTAGATTTTAGTTGTAAAGAAAGGGTGTTCAAAGGAATAATAAAAAACCCAAAGGGACGCGCAATACCTAATGTAAATGTAAAATTATATGATACTGATTATCAATTAATAGACAAAGTTAGAACTAACGATAGCGGAGAATACATTTTTTCCATAAACTGCACTCTCGAGGTATTAATGATAGAAGGCGAAAAAGAAGAATTTAAAAAATTATCTCTGGAGTTCTCAAATGACGCTATAACAGAAATGAATAATTTAGATTTTGTACTAGATCCAGAGGATACCGAAAATACCTCCGGGGAAGACCTTGGTGTTTTATTAGGTATTGAAAAGATTAAATTTAAAAAAGGAAAATCCACTCTTCCCAATACCGCTGGAACAATTCTTGGCAAACTTGTAACCCACCTATCTGAGAATCCTACTCTGAAAGTTGAAATTAAACAGCATACCGATAGCCGCGGAGATAATTTTATAAACGTTATGTTATCACGAAGAAGGGCAAAATCAATTAAGGCCTATTTGATTTATAAGGGTATTTCAGAAAAACGTCTTACCGTAAAGGGAATCGGCGAGAATCAGCTCATTAATAACTGTTCGGATGATGTAGAATGCTCTAAAATTCAGCATGAGGAAAATAATAGAACAGAGTTCATTACAATTAAATAATTTGACTTCGAATAATTAAGAAAAATCGCTTCTGTGCCGTATTTTTGTCAAAGGTGAAGATGCGAATTAGATTTAGAAAAATAGCCAAAATAGCATTAATACTAGTTTATCTAGTGATTGTTGCAGGTGCCGTTGTGCGCATGACAGGAAGCGGAATGGGATGTCCGGATTGGCCCAAGTGTTTTGGGTACTATATACCGCCTACAGAAGCCTCCGTATTGGAATGGCGTCCAAATAAAAAATTTGAGAAAGGCCAGGTTATTATTCTCAACGAAACACTTCGGGTTGCCCAAGAGGATATTATTACCGGTCTAAAATTCAGTGACGAAAATTGGGAGCAATACACCAAACACGATTATGCGATTTTTAACCCTTGGCATACATGGATAGAATACATAAACCGACTCCTAGGTGCTCTCGCTGGTTTAGCAACACTGAT